>QHXC01000358.1 GCA_003222815.1 Acidobacteriota bacterium
ACATCGTAGCCTTCATAAACAGGGGCAACTCCCTGCCCAGACCAATGGCGGACCTGAACGAGCTGCGATCCCGATAATTCGCTTATCCACAGGAAAGCGAACGCAACAGTGACGCAACGCACCAAATTTCTTCTCATTGCCGACAAACTGTACCCCCAGCAGCGGACTGAATCAAGTCGCGAGGCACAAGAAATTCTTAAGCGGCATGAAGTGATTCCGGACCGTCTAGTGACGATTCAAACGCGGTCAAAGCACTCCGTCGCCGAGCGGTTGCTGGCGAGAGACGTCACACACTCGAAGAACTGATGCCGGACCGATTCGTTCGGTGCCCCCGCCCGACATCGGTGAGGAGCGCAGCCGTGAGGTGGTCGACCTGAACGAGCATATTCCCTCAGACGCCGGATGGAAGCTGGTCGAGGCTCACGGCATCAACGCCCTCGATGAGATCGTTGGGAGCCTGCAGTGGTCCCAGGCTAATCGCGTTCGCTGATCGGCTGATGGAGCTGCAGCAAAATAGA
Source organism: Acidobacteriota bacterium (assembly GCA_003222815.1). GTDB lineage: Bacteria > Acidobacteriota > Terriglobia > 20CM-2-55-15 > 20CM-2-55-15 > 20CM-2-55-15. Next base: position 519 of record QHXC01000358.1, read on the forward strand.
GGCGAGAGTTAGAATTGAAGATCACCGAAACAGGGCTGCAGTCGTCGAACGCTCAATGATTAGCCTCTACCTATTCAGTTCGTTTCTTTTCGTTCAGGTTCAGCCGAAACCACTGCCGGAATTGAAGCCGTTCCTGGCGGAATTACGAAAGACGCTCCACACGGACCGCCATCTGCTCAGCCAATACACTTACACCGAGAAGCAAACCTTGATGCAACTGGATTCCAAAGGAGCCCCGAAAACAACCGAGGTAAACGCTTTCGAAGTGTTTCCCGGTTCCTCTGAACGCGTGGGGTATCGACGGCGAATTGTGAGGGACGGCGTGCCCCTTACGCCTGCCGAACTCAAGAAAGAGGATCAGCAGGTGGAGAAGCGCGTCGAGGCCGCCGAACATAGACGCAGCCGGATCACTCCCCCCGAGCGCGAACGAAATCGCGTGGATCGGCTTCGACGGGAAGAGCAGATCATCGATGACGCCTTGGGCGTATTTGACGTCGAGATGGCAGGGCGCGAAACCATTGGTGGCCGGCCGGCTATACTACTGAACTTTTGGCCTCGGGCAGCCTACAAGCCCAAAACCTCCGAGGGAAAGAACATGCAGCACGTTGCTGGCCGAGCATGGATTGATGAAGAGGATTATCAGGTCGCGCGGGTTGAGGCGGAGGTCATCGATCCGATCTCGATAGGGCTGGGCATTCTGGCGAAACTTCAAAAAGGTGCCTCAATCGTTGCCGACAGGCGGAAATTCAATGACGAGATCTGGTTACCTATGAGAACGGAAATTACCCTCAATGGCCGTGTCTTGCTAGTAAAGGGTTTCAATATCCGTTGGATTAATGAATATTCTGAACAGAAGAAATACACTGTCGACACCATTCTCAAGTTTTCAGACGTGGAAGACCCACAGCCTTGACACTGCTCGCGAGCCACCGCAATCGGATAGACCCAGGCTGTCGGGTCGACGTTGGCATGCAAGGACGAAGAACGCTGACGGTTTTCATAAGTCCGGTAATTGCCGACTACTAGGGAGTTGAGGTCCGATAGGTAAACCGAACGGGAAACGGAGCAACATTAATATAAGGTTGGGAATATAAGGTTGGGCATGGGGATGAAGGCTAACAACAGAGGTCGATAACTTCAACAATCTCATTGCATATGGAGTTTTCAGCAACCGGCTAGGTTTCTCACTCTCTTTTGTGGTAACGTCTCGGCAAATCTAAACCTGCTGAGGTGCACCGATGATTTCACGACGTGAAGCCATTCGTATTTCGGGGTCGGCGTTGGCTGGATTATCGCTGGGAGCGCTGCAAGGCGAGAACCTTCAAGCCAGGGCCGCGCAACAATCCGCGGATTGGCCAGATCAGCTTGTCCAGCGTCCAATGCGCGAGGGTTTTCCGGCTCCTCTTCCGCTCAACGCGGATGGTTCGGCTCCGGAACACCAGCCGGACGAAGCAGGACCCATAAGCGATCCCCTCATGTGGCGTACTCCGGATCGCCAAGCGCCGCAGATGGAATACGACTATAAGAAAATGAAGGTCAAAGTCGACACCCGAGGTCTTGGAAAGCTCGCAGGAACAATGCACTTCTCCGATCTGGAGAAACTGCCGCAGGTGTCCCACGCGTATCTGCTGCAGTGCGGCGCAGCCAACCCGCGCGGTGTCGTGAAGTGGACCGGCGTCAAATTCAGCGATTTCGCCGACATGTTGGGACTCCTGCAGGGGGTGCACTACTGCCGGTTTGTTGCATCGGACAAGATGTACGTCGATGAGGCGATGGATACGCTGCGGCGTCCCCAAGTGATGCTCGCGTGGCTAATGAACGATCAACCCATACCACCAAAGCATGGCGCACCTCTCCGGCTGATCGTTCCGTTCAGGTACGGAAATCGGAGCATCAAGGCTATCACCGAGATGGTTTTCGCTACTCCCGGCCTCCCGATGCCGCCCTTAACGGGATGATTGACCCGCGGATGAAGCGATCAAGCCTTCCAGAGATTGGAGAATTCGGTGGCAACAACGTCGCCGAAGCCGCGCCTGGAATGATGACCGCGGAAGGGTCACAATGTTCATCAGCTTCTCCTTGTGTCCCGAAGTTGCTCTCCGCAAGCACAGCTTGGGGGCAGGCATTTCCACCGAACGAAATGGGTGTCACGATGGGGCATTGGCATCTCAATACGCGTGATGTCGCAGCCAACAAAAAAATCTTTCTAGCCATGGGCGCCGCTGAGGTTACAGGCGGCAACTTTCAGGCAGTCCGGTTTCCTGGGGTGCTCATAAATTTACAGCTTGCGCCCGGGACACCGCCGCCGACCGGCGGTACGGTTGGATCGATCGTGAACCATGTCGGATTCACTGTCCAGAACGTGCAGGAATCAGTCGCCCGCTGGAAAGCCGCGGGCGTGCCGGTGCTTCCCGGTACTAATGGCAGAAAAGACCAGGCATTTGTGGTAACACCCGACGAGCTGCGTATTGAGATTCTGGAAGACAAGAATCAGAAGTTCCCGATCCAGCATCATCACATCCATTTCTTTGTGCCGGAAGCGGCAATACCCCAGATTCAAGCATGGTATGCCAAAACATTCGGTGCGAAGGCCGGCACGCGCGGCCAGAATCAGGCCGATGACCTTCCCGGTGCCAATCTGACATTTTCCAAAGCGGACGGCCCAACGGTCACCACCCAGGGGCGCGTCCTCGACCACATTGGATTCGATGTGAAGAACCTGGAAGCATTCTGCAAAAAACTTGAAGCAGCCGGCATCAAGCTCGACCGCCCATACACGAAGAATGCGCAAGGCGTTGGCCTCGCGTTCATTCACGATCCATGGGGCACGTACATCGAGATCAACGAACGGCCGAATGCGGTCTATATTCAGACCACGAGTGGAGAGTAGGAACAGCCACAAAAAGGCACAAAAGCGCTGCCAGTACGGTCTGTGAGGGGGGCGCCGAGTAATCGGCGTTCCTACCGCGAAGGTGCTCGTAATCAGCGCAATCGCAGCGCTTGTGCGAAAACCGAAAAAGATTTTGAGCGATTGAAAGGAAAGTGAAGTATGCGATCGTTCATTTCTGCGGCAGCCGTGTTGGCATTCAACATTGTGGCCCCGTTCTATGCACAGGACCACACGACGAGGACAGTGCAGGTCACGTTCGACGACTGGACTGTCCCGACCCCGAATTCGTTTCCTCACGACCCGGCATTCGGTCCGGGAAACACGTTGTGGTACACAGGGCAGGCATCGAACAAACTCGGTCGGGTCGACATGATATCCGGTCAATTTCGCGAGTACGATCTTCCCCAAGGCCACGGACCGCATGGTGTTGTTGCCGACCGCGACGGCAACATCTGGTATACCGCAAACGCGGCCGCGGCGATTGGAAAGCTCGATCCCAAGACCGGACACGTTACTGAGTTCAAAATGCCCGATCCGGTCGCGCGAGATCCGCACACGCCGATCTTTGCGCAGGACGGAACGCTCTGGTTCACCGTCCAGGGGGGCAGCTTTGTCGGCAAGCTCGATCCGAAAACTGGGGAAGTGACGTTGAAGCCGGCAGGTCCGCGAATGCTGCCATACGGGATCAAGGTAAACTCGAAGGGAATTCCATTCTTCGATCTGTTCGGAACCAACAAGATCGGCAGTATCGATCCAAAGACGATGCAGATCACCGAGTATCCGCTGCCCAATCCGCAGGCACGCCCACGGCGGATTGCCATCGATGCTGACGACATTGTTTGGTACACCGACTACAGACGCGGTTATCTCGGACGCCTGGATTCGCAAACCAAACAGGTGAAGGAATATGCTTCACCGGGTGGCACCGGTTCCCAGCCTTACGGCATCACAACGACGCCGGATGGCGCTGTGTGGTACAGCGAGTCGGGGATAGAGCCGAACACGCTCGTGCGATTCGACCCTCGCACGGAGACATTCCAGAAGTGGAACATCCCCTCAGGAGGTGGAGTCGTCCGCCACATGGTGACCGCGCCAAGCGGCGAGCTTCTTCTGGCCTACAGCGGTGTCAATAAAATCGGCCGCGTTCGCATCCGCTGAAACGTTAGGACGAGAAGATATCGAGCTTATAACCGGCCTTGCTGAAGAGGTAGTTACGCGACTCGTCGGCCAATTGCCGGAACTTTTCCATATTCAGGCCCACCATCTTGCCGCGGAACTTCCTTATCTTGCCGCCGACGATGACGGTGTCGATATTCCGGACGTCGGCCGCCGCAACGACGGTACCGATCGCGTGGTTCGAAGGATAAAGGTTGATGTCATCCGTTCGGATCATCACGATGTCGGTTGCTTACCAGGCGTGAGGGTCCCGCATTTGTCGAGCAGGCCCGCGTTTGCAGCGCCATTAACAGTCGCGCATTCTAGTACGTCGCGCGCACGCTGACCATCGCCGGCATTTTCGCGTCGCCGTTGGATCTGCGATACGTCGCCATGGCGCGCTGAATATTGAAAGCGACACGCATTTCCGTGAACATGTCCGTTCCGTACGAGGTCTCGTTATCGATGCTGAAGCCCGGCCGCATCGCGTGATCGAGAGCCTTCTGGAATGCAGGTATGCCTTCTCCCAACCCATATTGAAAACACGTGGCCTCGTCTTCCAGCTTTACAGCCGCATCCTGGTTGATTGGTCAACCATAGTTCTATCTGAGACTCATCGCCTACAGCTATCTCTGGTTCTCCGAGGGGGCATCTCCGGCTCCTTTGAACCGGATTCTTCAGAAGCAACCCTTCAATTCTTCCGCCGCAAAATGTGCCACTCTGCTTCCGCCGCCACTCTTTTCACCCTCTATGGCTCCGCCAATCCCAGGCTCTTCCCTCATCCTGCCGCTTTGAATTTCCATATCCGGAACATGGCTCCTCGGATTTAGTTCAACCCCGGATTTTGCCGCGGCGCGCTGTAGGTCTCCGGCTCTTTGTCTGTTTACGGCCGCGCGCGGCAAGAATCCTTAATTTGTTATGCGTCTTAGTTGCACGCGTGCGAGCTTTTTTTCTTTTTGCAATCAATGCTCGCACGGCCGGAACGAGCGCAGCAGGTACTTCCATTGTCGTGCTTTTAGAACCGGCCTCAATTTCGGCGGCCGCTTCTTCGTCAGTTTGTGTTTCGTAATATTCGAGCACGCGACGAACTCGCGGCTCATTCCATCCACGGGGATATTTTTCGGTAGTCATCGTTTTTTCCTTTTTATCCGGCGGACAGCCCGCTTGGCTTTCGAGCCCAACTCATATGCCGTTATGACGAAAACAGAACCAGGAACAGGATCTGGAACGTAGATCACCTTCAGATACCGTCCTTCTTCAGTTTGACCGATCGCCATTCGAGAGTCATCACGTCCACGGATATCTTGCACCGGTCCATGGAGAATATGTTCAACTTCTTCCTCCGAAACGTCGTGTTGGTAGATGTGCGGCAGTCCTGTCGTCGGATCGATGTGATACCGGATCTGCACGCACCTATCTTACCGTGCATCGGGACGCCGACGAAGATTGGGTGTACGCATAACGGCTTTGCCGCTCAGCCGCTGCGCTTTTCAGCGGTCCGCTTCAGCCGCTTGTTGAACTAAATCCGCTGCGCGGATAGATAATTTGAGATGGCGACCAGCGGTACCCTAATTAACGGAACTGGTGTTGAAACCGGACGACCGCGCCAACACAGATCAACGTTGTGCTGAACTGGTTTGAAGAATTGAAGCAGCGCGTGCCGGTGCATTAGAAACCTCGAACCTCAGTGACAGTCAGTCACGGCTTCTGGTGATCGGATAGGTCTTGGAGTCCTTCAGAGCATCGTCGAGAAAATTCCAGTTGAGCAATCCGTCATTGGAGCGAGGCTCGATCAAATAGAACGCCAGCCGGGCTAGAGGCTGTTTCATCGAAACCCGATAGGTTCCCGCTGGTATTGTTCGTTCGATCACTTGGTACTTTCCCGTCACTGTTCGTTCCTGATGGCTTTCGAATGTTTGTGCAGCAACCTGCGTCGAGTCGATCCGAAATTCTTCCAACGGAACTGTTGTGGATTGATCCAGGCTCTCGAGCCGGATGCCGTGCGCCCGCAAGCGCTCGATGGCCGCGGTAAGCACAGCGGGGATGTAGTATGCCGATGGGACACGTTCCGATTCCGTGGATTCGAAGGTGCTCTCGAGCCACATTTGTTCGGGCTTGCGAACATCCAATCGCCGCAACATCGTTTGGCCGCTGAAAGGATGGACTTCCTCCTCGGTGTCGCCCATCAGGATCTCCGCTTTTACATCAGACCTCTTCACTCGAGATCGCAGGGACAGGCGTTGCCCGACCAGAGAGCGGGCATCCGCATCTTCCGCAACCCTTCGGATGCGAACAGCATTCGCATGAGAGAAATTCAGAACTTCCTCCTTGTGGGTGTATCGCGGAAGGTCTTCGACGGTGGTCCAGACCCGCTCAGGCGGTTGGCCGTCGACATCGCCGTAGGAATGAAGAGCCCATCCATCCTTCCTCTTGATCGTTTCCATTACGGCAGGCATCCACTCGTCTCGAGCAACCTTAGCGATGTTGGGATCGACGGCGGGATTGTTTGGTGCTTCCCACGTGAGATGGTATGCGTGTCGCGAGCCGTCGGTGGTATGAAGGTCGATCATGATGTGGGGATCGTAATCATTCAGCAGCTTCACCATCGACCGGGCCTCTGGCGTGTCGAGCTTAATGTTGTCGCGATTGATATTAAGCCCCTGCGCATTGGCACGAATTCCCATCCCCCCGATTGGTCCGTTCTGTGGACCGCGATTCGTCAGTGATACGCGCTCGTTCCCATCGGCGTTGTAGATCGGCGCAATTAGCAAGATCATCGAGTCCAGCCATTGCGCATGTTTGCCTGACGCAATTTCCCGCACCAGGATCTGCGCTGCTTCCTTGCCTTCTACTTCGCCGGCGTGAATGTTTGCCTGAATGTAGACGCGAAGCCTTCTGGAAGCGCGAATGGCTTGGGGCGTGGCGTTTTGGATCCGGCCGACAATTGCCACCGGTAGAGCGCGCCCCTCGAAGGTATAACCAAATGTCGTGATATGGATTAGTGGCGATCCCGTCCCGACCGTATTCAGAAAGGTAACGACGTCATCGTACCGGCTCGTCTCAATGTAGTTGGTTCGTTCAGCCCTCGTCTTAACCTGTGACTGCGAACTGACGTTCCAAACCGCGCACAGAACAAGGACCAAAACGAAAACCCGCGGTCGCATGCGACGTAGCTTATCAGACAAGCGGACGTTCGCTCTTCATCCTCATTTGGCGGAAGCAGCAACTTCCAGGTGGGCGACCGAAAATTCTGTTCGTTTCGGCGAACAACGAACGAAACGGCTTAGGTTGACTCCATTGAGAATCAACATTACGCTGAATTGGTTCGAAGAACTGAAGCAGCCTATACCCGTCAAGTGAGGCACCATGCAAAATCGATGTGTCATTCATCTCTTACTAACGATCACGATCTTTTCTTCAACAGTCACAGCGCAAAATCGTGGCGTGTTGACAACGGATCCGGCGTTCTACGCGGTCTCGTACGTCGAAGTGATGCCTGGGTCGAGAGCGGTGGCGGTGGCGGCGCTAAAGCAATACCGCGATACAAGCTCCAAAGATGAAGGTTTCGTCAGCCTCCAACTGTTCGAGCAAATTGGATGGCCAGCCCACTTTGCCTTGGTC
>QHXC01000359.1 GCA_003222815.1 Acidobacteriota bacterium
ATTATTCATGGTCAGAGCTTCTGAAACGGCTGTTCGAATTTGACATTTTGGTATGTGAGCGATGTGGCGGACCCGTCCGTGTGATCGCCGCGATCCAGGAACCGGAAACGGCGCAACAAATTCTAAATTACCTCGGCCTTCCATCAAGGCCGCCTCCGATCACGCCGGCCCGTTACGAACGCCGTTTCCATCCCGACGACTTCGCTTCCTAAAGCCCCGCCAGGTCGTGGTGTGCCTCATTGAGCCTCGTTCCAACGGAATTGCTCGTGAAACCCGCCGGCTGCCCCCCGAAAACGCTTGAATTCTCGTGCCGTCCCCCCAGAAAATCGTCCCGTCCTCTAGAAAGTTTACAGAAGACCCGTTATGCGACGTCCAGGAACCCTCGGAACGGAGCCGCCATACTTGCGGTACCTCGCTTGAATCTTCTATGCTCACCTGGCGGTTTTCGTGTACGAGACGACGCCGTCATTCTTCAAAGACCCGTTCTTCGTCCGGCATATCGATGCCTACCGCAGAGAAATGACGATGCTCAGCGATCCCGCTCTGCAGGAAAAGACGCGGAACAGCGAGGAAGCCCGAACCATCAAGCAGGCGCTGCAGCAGGGCAGCCGCAACTGAAGGTCCTGGCGGATGCGGGCGCTCCGATCGCTCTGGGAACCGACACGGGCACGAATCTGGGACAATGGCAGGGATACTTTGAGCATGTGGAGCTCGAGATGATGGTCAAGGCTGGCTTGACGCCGATGCAGGCACTCGTGGCCGCAACAGGCGGGGCCGCGCGTGTCATGAAGCTCGATCAACAATTGGGTACGGTTCACCCGGGAAAATGGGCTGACCTTCTCGTGTTGAATGCCAATCCGCTCGGGGACATCCGCAACACGCGGCAGATTGACTCGGTGTGGATTGCCGGACGGCGGCTGCCGAATCTGCCCTAGAGCTGAGAGGGGAAGCCGCTGAACAAAAAACTTCCGGGTCGCGGAAAAGGTGTTGATGGCTGCGGGAACTTTCCGCGGATGTTTTAAAAGGCATACACGCCTGCGGAAACTTTCTTAGGACGGCGAAAATGCTTCGCAGGTCTGCAGGGACTTTTTTCGAACGGCGCAAAAGGCATGCATGTCTGCGGAAACATCTTTCGGACGGCAAAATCTTGTAGCATCTTTCCCGGCGCTAAAGATAGCGTGGGCTATGTTCGCCGATCGGCCATCGCCGATCGCCACTACCCAACAAAGATCCGGTAGTGGTCTAGTTTGGAACAAGGTTGCGAAAACGTTTCTGGCAAGCTCGTAGCCGCGGGCTTTATGCCCGCGCTTAAATTCCAGCAGGATAATTCTTGGATTGTGGCTTGGACGCGGGCATAAAGCCCGCGGCTACGAGCTTACCTTTGGATTTCTCCAAACTAGACCACTACCAAAGATCCGCAATATCCTTAGCGATAGTCCCCGAATTATTGGGCAAAGCTCCTCGTGAGGTGAGCGCGGGGGCCATCTGCAATTGGACCGTGTGAGCTTGCTGCGTCGCCTTGATTCCTGGCTCAAAGCGAATTTCAAACTCCGCCCGTCACCTCATTTGAGCGTCTTGGTGATCTCGTAAGTGCGGGACGCGATAGGTTGCGCGGCGGCGAGGGAACTCGGGTGCGTGGCGTGTCTGCGTGGTAGTTGCTCCGCAGGACAGTTCCGGCCACGATTACCGCCAACGGCGGTGCTTTCATGGCGAATCTTCGAGATGTGGGTGGGGCGTAGAAGATCGTGGCCGAGATTCTCAATGCAGAGAATCGCCTGTTTGCTCTGGCACGTCACGACCAGCGCCTGCCTTCCGCAGTGACGGCGATTGCCGTCGTGCTTTGCACCGGGAAAACCAGCGCCCTTCGAGAAGCGGCACAGTCCGTCGGCGTCGTAGTTTCTTTGAACCAGTCCTGATTCCACATGGGATTGGACACGACGCGGTCGAACGTCTGGAGGCGGTTGCCCACGCGGAACTTCGGATTCTTGAACGTGTCGCCGATCTCGATCGTCCCTTCCAAGTCGTGGATGATCATGTTCATGTTCGCCATCGCCCACGTGGTGGCGACGTACTCCTGTCCGTGCATCTTGAGCGGCGCGTACTTGATCTTGCTGCGCAGCTTCATCTGGTCATCCAGCACGTGCTCGCCAAGCGATGAGCAGGCGAGGCCGATCCGCAGCACGGATCGTAGACGCTCATGCCCGGCTCAGGATCCATGATCCTGGCCATGATTCGAGCGACTTCCGGAGGCGTAAAGTACTCGCCGGCGGATTGGCAGCTCCCTTCGGCGAACTTGCGAGGTACTCGTAGCTGCGACCGATTATATCGGCTTCGACGTCTTTGAGGCCGAGCCGCTTCTCGCTGAGGATCCTGAGGCTTGAGCGGCAGGTAGAAGGGGACGAGCTTGTGATCCTTCTCGGCGAGCTTGAATGCCTTCGCGCGCGAGCCGACCTCTTGAGCGATGCGGTTCAGTTCATCGTCGAAAACGTCACAGAGCCGCTTAGTGAAGATGAGCGGGAGGATGAAGTCCTTGAACTTCGGTGCCTCCTGCGCCCCGCGAATGCTGCATGCGGCGTCCCAAATCCAGGACTCGAGTGATTTGCGCTACCGTTGTTCATAAATCCTGCCGGGCTCGGATCTTACATCGAGGCTATGGATTCCCGCACCCGAAAATATACGCTCTCCGCCGAAGCGCACATAGACACATCAGCCGTCACTGGCATGCAGATCGTTTCCACTTCGGCGCCTTGAAGTTCGAGCATCACGACCAACATAGCGAGGTTATCCGATGTATTGTTCTTCCATAGCGATTGCGGATTCGCGCGATTCACTGTATGGTGAGTGTATGGCACGACTGATTTCCACTACGATTCGCTTGGACGAAGAGGATGTACGCGCGTTGAAGCGGGCGCGCGCGGCAGGCCATTCCGCCTCTGACCTCGTTCGCAAGGGTTTGCGGGTAGTTGCTTCACGCTACTATACGGGTCGGCGTCCACCGTCGACGCGTCTCTTTGAGTCCGTGGACACGAAGCTCGGAGATGAATCTGAGTTGTTCCGGAACCTTGAAGATTGAGTGGACCCATAATCGCGGACACAGGCGGGCTTCTCCGGGCGCTTGCTCGCACTGCGGAGGGCAAATCCAGTTTCCCGGAGTACGAATCAGCTCTGACGGCGGCGCGCCTCGTCCTCGTGCCAGGATTGGTGCTCGCCGAAGTCGACTACTTCCTGCGAGAGCGACGGAGCGCGATGCGCAAGCTCATTGCCGAGATCTTCGATCCGGCAACCCGTTACCAGTACGAACTGCCCCTCCCGTCGGATCTCGTTCGCGCACTTGAACTGGACGCCAAATTCAAGGATCTCAGTCTTGGATTGGTCGATGGCACGGTGGCAGCTCTCGCCGAGCGGCGTCAGGTCTACCGGGTGCTGACAACAGACCGCCGTGACTTCGGCGCGCTGCGCGTCGGTCCGCGTCTGACACGGGCGCTTGAATTGCTGCCATAGAGTTGCCCGATCCAGACAAGGCTTCAATGTCGCAATCGGGGCGTTATGTTGGCTGGGGAGCCCGCCGGCGGAACCGGCTGGGTGGCGTGGCCTTGGTCGATATTCACGCATGGCAATCTTACCGAAGTTGCTGTTATGGGCTACTCCGTGGAGGAACGTCTGCACTTATGTCGTTCATCCTTGAGGACCAGCCACCATTCCTTCCACACGCCAATGCTGAATGGTTCTCGTTGATCGAAGGCCTCCGGGCCATTTCTGTCGATGCCCGTCCGAGAGCGGAGCTTCCGAGCGGCGCGAGAGACGCCTCGTGACGACGTGCCGCACCTATATGCGGCCATCGTGGGTGCTAGGCAGTGCTAGGCGGCGACCGGCAAGGTCAGCGCGTTGGACCAACCTCGCTCGTCGAGGACGATCTCGTACAGAACCCTCTGATACAGGTTCGACTTCTTCACAGGATGTTTGAAACCGAGCGAGCTGAACTCGGCCTCTCGTTCCTTGACATCGTCAGGATGCAACCGGGGATCGAGCATCACCTCCTCGAACGTGGAGTTCGGATCGAACGGAACAGCAAAGATGTGGTCACTGCCGCACCCGTCACGATGTTCAACGTATACGAGCCTCACTTCAGTTTCATGCTTGAAGGGATCGCGTTTGACGAGCAACGTTTCCGCATGGCCCAACCCACCACCGAACGCATTGAGGCGCTCACGGGCAACCTCGTTCGCGACCCTCTGGGCTGCCCGTTCTTGCGACATGTACTCGACCTGACCCAGAAAGCAAGCGTCTTCTGGCGGAGTTAGGCTCGCCGCCCAGAGAAGGCTTAGAAGTGTGCGCGGCGTGGTCCGAACCTTAACCCCCTCCTGTTCCGCTGCTGTGTTTCGACCAGTTTTTGGATCCTTCACGACTGTGGAATAGACTCGCCACTGTGCGTCTGACTCAGGCGTCAAAGACCAATCGACTTGCTGCCCGATTCGAAAAC
>QHXC01000103.1 GCA_003222815.1 Acidobacteriota bacterium
TCGCGGGAGATTTTCCAACCGGACTTCGAATCGAAATTCCTCGCCTGGCGCCAGCGGCTTCTGATTGGTTTCGAGTACCTTTTGCGAGTATTCCTCGACCGGCTTCCCATCGAAATCGGTGAAAACCATCTTCACTTCGACCATCCGAATGGGCTTGTACGAGATGTTCTTCATTGTGGCCTCGATCACTCGAATCTTGTGGCCCACAAAGTTTTCGCTGGTCGCGATGCTGGTGTGAGAAAGTTGAACGTGGCTTTGAATGCTCGATGTGTCCGTAACTACTTCCGTAAGCGGGGCAGTCGAGATCGGATCCTCGGCTGAAGGAAAGAGAGCCCAAAGCGCCACCAGACCGACAACCACCACGATCGACGCGCCAACGATGATGGCCGAACGGCGTTCGCCCATGTCATTTCATCCTAAGGGCTCGCGCAAAAATAACTTGGCAGAATCCGCTGCCCTGAATCCGACTGGGGATCTGACCAATGCTCAATTCCCAATTCTCAATTCTCATCCGAAGTGGCACTTGAGAATTGAGAATTGGGAATTGAGCATTGGTCAGATCCTCCCGAGCCCGCATTCTGCCAAGTTATTTTTGCGCGGGCCCTAATGGCTGCACCCGTTGCTTGAGGTTTCGCGCTATTCGCGCTCACGCTCCGCGAAGGCTTGCATTCGCAGCCGCTATCCTCCGCTGATGACCATATTTCCGATCTTTAACGTTGGCGCTGCGATGGATCCGAGGAAGGTGACATCGTTTCCGATCATCTCTATGGTTTTTAACATCTGGCGCAGATTTCCGGCAATCGTTACCTCTTGTACAGGATGGGCGAATCTTCCATCTTCAATCCAAATTCCCACGGCGCCTCTGGAATAGTCTCCGGTTACGGTATTCACGCCAAACCCGATCAACTCGACGACATACAAGCCTGCTCTGACCGAACTGACAATCTCTTCGGGCGAAAGGGAACCGCCTTTCAAGTAAAAGTTCGTCGGACCGATGGAGACAACGCCGGAACCGGCGCGGCTGCCGTTTCCGGTCGGACGTGATCCCAGCTTGCGCGCAGTATAGGCGCTGTGAAGATAATTTCGCAGCACACCGTTCTCGATGATCGGTGTCGTTTGGGTCGGAACACCCTCGTCATCGAACGGACTCGAACCAAGTCCCGCCGGCAACCGGGCATCGTCCACGATCGTCACGCCGGGCGCGGCCACAAGTTTCCCGATCTGATCCACGAGAAATGAACTGCGCCGGTAGATCGAGCCTCCGGAAACTGCCTCAAAGATGTGGTTCAGCAGAGAACGAGCGGTAAGAGGATCGAAGACTATGGGTACCTGGCAGGTTGGAATCTTACGGGCACCGAGCCGCCGGACGGCGCGATAAGCCGCCTTCGTACCAATGGCCTCCGGTGACTCCATCAATCTGTAGTGTCTGGCCGCGGACATCCAGTAATCACGTTGCATGCCCGTTTCGGATTGGGCAATAGGCACGCAAGCCAGGCTCGAACCGGTGCCTTCATACGCACCCAAAAACCCCAGCGTGTTCGCCAGAGCGAGGCGGGAGCGGGCGTATTCGAAGGACGCTCCCTCAGAATTGACAATGGCTTTGTCTGCAGACAGAGCGGCCGCTTCCGCCCGAATCGCGAGGCCGATTCGTTGCTCCGGCTTTAGTTTTTCCCACTCGGGATCCAGGAGATTCAGGTCCGGAAAATCGCTTTGGAATACACTCTGGTCGGGAAGACCGCCACTGTTGTCTTCCGAAGTAAGCTTTGCCATCTGGATCGTTTCATCCACCAATTGATCGATGAGCTCTTCGGATAGATCCGATGTGTGTGACGTTGCGGTTCGTTTTCCCACGAATACGCGAAGTAACAGCGAACGCGAGATCGCTTCCTTCAGCGTCTCGATTTCGCCCATCCGTACGTTTACGGAAAACGTTTCGTCTTCGCGGATCATGACATCCGCTGCTGTGGCGCCACCTTTGACTGCACGATGGATAACCTGCTCCGCAGCCGGTCTCAGATCGTGCATTATTTTTCCGTGCCGCCTACGGTGATCTCGCGGATCTTGATTGTCGGAAGGCCAACGCAGACCGGAATCGTCTGGCCGTCCTTGCCACAAATCCCGACACCATGGTCCAGTGCAAGGTCATTCCCAACAGCGGTTACCTGACGCAGAACGGTGGGCCCGTCCCCAATCAACGCGGCGCCTTTTACAGGCGCCGTGACCCGGCCGTGTTCGATCAGATAGGCTTCGCTCGCCGAAAAAACGAACTTGCCACTCGTGATATCCACCTGGCCGCCGCCGAAGTGAACGGCGTAAAGACCCTTCTGCACGGATTTGATGATGTCCTCCGGCGCGGATTCACCGGACATCATAAAAGTGTTGGTCATGCGGGGTATCGGAATGTGATCGTAGCCCTGCCGCCGTCCGTTTCCGGTCAGAGGCGCCTTCATGAGCCTTGCGCTCAACCGATCCTGCAGATAGCCCTGCAGGACACCCTTCTCGATCAAAACCGTCCGGTGAGTGGGATTGCCCTCGTCGTCCATATTCAAAGATCCGCGGCGGAATGGAATCGTTCCATCATCGACCACGGTGCAAAGCTCCGAAGCCACTTTATGGCCGATCAGGCCGGCAAATGCCGAAGTCTTCTTTCGATTGAAGTCGGCCTCGAGACCATGACCAATCGCCTCGTGCAAGAGGATGCCTGGCCAGCCCGGACCCAGCACCACTTCCATCGGGCCGGCCGGTGCATCAATGGCTCGTAGCTGCAGCAGGGCCTGCCGTGCCGCTTCCCGGGCGAGTGCCTTAGGCTCCAAATCACCCGTGAACACGTCGAGTGCGCGGCGGCCGCCACCCCCCTGGTATCCGGACTGACGCTTACCGTTTTCCTCGGCAATGCACATGACATTGAGCCGGACCAAAGGCTGCAGATCCCAGGCACACCGCCCATCGGATGTCGCGATGAGGACATGCTTCGTCTCATCCACGTAGCTCGCTTGCACTTGCTGAATCCGCGAATCGCATGCTCGAGCAGCCTGGTCCGCCTCCAGGAGCAGCGCGATTTTGTCCACGATCTCGAGCGCGGCTGGAACTTTGGGAACGGAGTAGAAACCGTGATCGTGCCCAGACGGGGTTTGTACGCCGATGGTCCCGCCCTCGGAAGACGAGTTGGCAATGAATGCCGCGGTGCGCGCGGCCTTCAGGATATGCTCACGGTTCAGATTGTCCGAATAGGCATACCCGGTCTTGTCTCCCGAAATGACGCGAACGCCAACACCAATGTTGATGCTTTTAGTCGCACTCTTGATGATTTGTTCCTCAAGGATGATCGAATGATTGATCCGGTACTCAAAATAGAGGTCGGCATAGTCACCGCCCCGGGACAAACCCTCAGCAAGATACGTTTCCAGATCTCGACTCGTCACGTTGTACTTTTCGAAGAAGATCGAATTATTCATTTGGCACTTTCTTGAGTTGACACATTCCCATTCCCCGCAACTGGACCTACAACGACTAAAGTATAGTTCTCGCTGTCCAAATACAGCTTCGCCGCACGCGACACATCCTTAACGGTGATCGCATGAATGTAATCCGGATACTTTTGAACGTAATCAAAACCGAGACCATAGATTTCGGCATGCACGAGGAAACGCGAGATCTGTGCGCTGGACTCGAACGCAAAAACAAAGCTTCCGGTCAGATAGTCCTTGGCATCCCGCAACTCCTCAACAGTAACTGGTTCTTCGATGATCCGCCGGATTTCATTGACAAGCCCCTCAATGGCCAGCTTCATGTTTTCGGGCGACGTTCCAATGAACGAGATGAAGCGGCCAGGATCCAGTCCGGCAGTCATGGTGATACTTGCAAATGTCGTGTAGGCCAGCCCGAGATCGTCACGCAGCCGCTGCGGTATGCGCGCCGTGAAGCCGGCACCGCCACCTAAGATGGTATCGAGCACCTGAAGCGCGTAATAGTCCGGATTCGTGCGAGTAACGCCCAGATGTCCAAGATACATGTTGACCTGCTGGGCCGGCATGTTGATGTACTTTTCCCGTTTATTCGTCTGCCGGACCGGCTTCGGATAGGTTGGAAACGCAATGGCTTGGTTTGGCCAGCCGGCGAACGCG
>QHXC01000104.1 GCA_003222815.1 Acidobacteriota bacterium
GATGAGAAAGCGCTTGTGAGGGCGCGTTCGACAACGAAGTTCGTCTCGTTTGTCGAGTTGTCGGTCCAGTTGAGGTTGATCTGGCTCGTCGAGATCGCCGTGGCGCCCAGGCCACTGGGAGCGTTCGGCACGGTGACGCTCGCACCTCCTGAAAAAAATACTTCATCAACATAAAATTGCGGTCCTGTGGAGCCGGACCAATCTTGAATTTCCAAATCACTAACAGAAGTGTTGCTTGCTGCCAGATCAGACAAAGGGACAGTGTAGACTTTCCAAGCTCCCTGGGGAGGAGAGCCGTAGGTAGCTAGTGAGACTCTCTTAAAAGGAGAGCTGCCGCCGTTAAAAAATATGCCGAGCTTTTGATTGGGCTGTGTGGCTTTTAGAGCAAAGGTAATTGAGGAGTATCCTGTGGTCGCAAAAGTTCCGCTATAACCAAACTGGAGAGCGCCCCAAGAGCCTGTTGGCTGAAACGAGATGCATTTTGTGCCTGAAAAGGCAGGCGTGGAAGTGGAGTTGAAATCAGCATTGCCGGAATAGGACCAGTTTGCCCAATTATTTCTAAGTTGGTCATCATATAAATATGAAGATGTCACGAGCGGGGGCGACGCCAGGGTCTGAGTCGTCGCGCTCGCGACGTTGCTGTAGGGCGAGCTTCCGGCTCCATTGATCGCCTTGACGCGATAGTAGTAGGTCGTTGCCGCCGCAAGACCAGTGTCGCTGAAGTTCGCCACACCAGCCAGCAACGTAAGGGTCGTTATCGAAGAGAACGTGCTTGTCAGGGCGCGTTCGACAACGAAGTTCGTCTCGTTTGTCGAGTTGTCGGTCCAGGTGAGGTTGGTCTGGCTCGTCGAAACGGCCGTGGCGCCCAAGCCACTGGGAGCGTTCGGCACAGTGCCGCTGACAACGATGAATTTATTGAGAATGTTCGCGGTAGTCTGCTGCATGCGCGTATCGACGATACCGGCTCTGTCGAGCCCCCACGCCCAGGAAATGGTCCCTGCCCCGAAGACCCATGCACCGCTTGGCGCCTGGTAGATTGAGGAGTTTGAGTAGTCAGCCGCCCCCCCGTTACTGTAATTGGTGACCGGTGAACGAGAAAGGAGTGTGTAACTGCTGTTGATATAGGCAGGCTGCGGATACTCGTTCATATAGCGGTCCGTCTCATAGCCGACGACTTTAGGAACGCTGTCGCCGTCGTGAAATCCGGTGCCACTGTAAGCCCAGTGCGAGCTGTTGGTGACGACATAGGGGACAGTCTGGTCGATGTCGGGACTGAGCCAGGCTGTGGACTGGATGCCGATCAGACGCTGCTCAGGACGGTTGAGATAAGGATCGCGCCATCGGACCGTCGTCGTTGGCCCTTGCACGGGGTCGAGAGCCTTCGACTCGTAACAGACGAGCACACGGTTCGGGGCTGACGTCGCCGTTGCCGGCTCGAATCGGACTTGCCAGCTTACACCGTTGGCTCCGAAGAAGCCGAGGTTTACTCCCAAGTCTCTTGCCCGTTCCGCGCTGTCGACCATGGCTTTGGACCAGTACTCGTCGTGGCCGACTGAGAGAAACGCCTTGTGATTGAGAAGTCGTTCGCCATTGGCGTGTGTGTCGACGTCGGTCGAGTAACTCACGTCGTAGCCGGATCGCTCGAGCCATCGCACGAAGTAGTTCTCCCAGGTCAGGAACCCTCCATCGCCAGACTTCAGGTACGGTCGGTCGAAAGAAACCTTCACTGCGCGCGTAGTCCCCGCGATCGTGTTGGCACCGTAGCTGTTATATTCGTAGAGGCTTTTGCCGCTGCCATCGTTCGGGTAGTTGTTATATGCCTGGAAAGTCGCAACGCTCTCCTGGTAGAGCAGGTCGGAAACGCGCGAGTCGTCTCGGATCACGAAGTTGATGTAGTTCTGGTAGTTCTGCGAATTCGTGAGCAGTACGAAGTAGATCCCGGAGGTCCAGGTCGTTGGCACCGTGAACGTGTAGCTCGGCACCCACGCGCACTCGATAAGTCCTGTGCTGGCGTTGATGGGACAGGCGGACTGCTGACTCCCACCGATCGGCCCAATCCGTTGCATGAAACGGCCGCCCAGGCCCTGATACCAGCCGATTCGATAGATGTCCATCGTGTACGACTGGGCGGGATTCACGCTGACATAGAACGTGATCGCTTCACCTTTGTCCACGCTGGTCGCCGAGGCGTAGCCCTTGATCTGTTTGCTCACATCGTTTCCCGTCTGATAGCCCGATCGCGAGAGTTGCCACTGATCGGTGCCCGGCTGCTGGTTCTCGAGGACAATCGGGTTAGCGGCGGCCGTCGATCGAGAAGCGGAGCCGACCGTGAGACCGAGCGAAAGGAGAAGCACGATGCTGAGTAGCAGCGTCTTCCGGCGGAGATGTCCGCCATGCAGGTTTGTGGCGGGTGCCACTCTATCCTCCTTACTTGAACCGATCGCGAAGGATATGAGGGTCAGCGCACTCGGCGGTTGATTCAGGCTTCCCTTTGGTAACAATGGCACGAGCGTGCTGCCAACCAACGGCACTTAAGAGCGACCCAGGATGCTCCTTTGTACCTCCGTTGTCGCGGCAGAATTCGTGTTTTTTACGACAATTTTCGTCTTTTTAGTGAGGCAGGAATTTTCTATGAAGCTTTGTTCTGGAATTGGTGCAGAACGTCTCTCTTGAAGTCGCGTGCCCGCGAGCGAGCGTGCTTCTTGAAGACTCGCTGAAATGTCCTCAGATTTTGGAACCCAACAGCGAAGCCAATGGTGGAAAGTGACTGCTCTTCTCTTCGTATCGCGTCTATGGCCTTCTCAACACGGACGATGTCCGTCCATTCCTTAAAACCGATACCGACGTTGCGGCTGAACACTTTCGAGAAGTGTTTCGTTTCCAAGCCGGCGAGCCTCGCGGCGTCTGACAAGGAAATCGGTTCGGAATAGTTTTTCTCGAAGTACTCACGAACTCTCTTTAAGGCGGGAAAATAATCGAATGCCTCCGTGTTGATAGGCTTGCTTGACCACAGCATAGGTTCGAATTCTCCTGCTCATCGCGCATTTCGCTTTCCGCCTCCTGACGGTCTCTGAAGCGGCGACGTCGCAAGTCTTCCGAGCCAGCCCTCAAGGAGATTCCCCGAAATTACCGCTAGTCGACGCGAGGTTGTGCAGGTGCCGCTCGTGGTGGATCGGGTATCGCGAAGGCGATCACTTGCCCGGGTGTTTGAGTCGCGGGATCACCGGCAGCCGCAAACACGATGTATTGCTTGCCTCGAAGCATGTACGTCATGGGCACACCGCTTTGAGGGCCAACCGGTATCTTGGTTTCCCAGACAATCTGGCCATTCTTCTTGTCGTAGGCGCGGAACATTGGCTGGCCGCCATAACCTTCGCCCGCGAACAAGAGCGTCTTCGTAACCACGATTCCTGCGCGCGATTGGCTGCCGGTTTTCGGAATGTTGATTCCCTTCAACAGTGGATGATTCTTCACCTCCGGTGGCGTGTCGCCGTTGGCGATTTGCCAGGCGATCTCGCCCTTGTTCAGGTCGATCGCTGTAATCCGGCCGTAAGGCGGTTTAATAATCGGCAGTCCCTGAATTGATGGCGCAACGCTACCCGTGCCAATCATCTGGATGTCCGTCTGGCCCGGTTGCGGCGTCGTCAACCCGTAGACTGCGGTATCCGTCCTTGTTGCTGAACCAATGTACAGGTAGCCCGTTTCGGGATCTACGGCGCCACCTTCCCAATTTGCGCCGCCAGAACCCGGGAACGTGAGCGTACCCTTTGCGCCTTTCGATTTATCGACGACGGAGGGCGGTGTGAACAGAGGGCCAAGCTGATAGCCTTCGACAGCCTGCAGCGCCATTTGCTTCAGCGCGGGTGTGAAATCGATCAGGTCGTCGTTCGTGAGTCCCTGGCGATCAAAAGCAGGCGGTTTTGTCGGGAAAGGTTGAGTCGCCGAAGTCCGTTCGCCTGGGGCAGTGGATTGCGGAACAGGGCGTTCCTGGATCGGGAAGACAGGTTGACCGTTGGTGCGGTCGAACACGTATGCGAAAGCCATCTTCGTCAGTTGCACGACCGATTTGACCGGTCTTCCACCGACATTGAGGTCAACCAGAATCGGTGCCGACGGCGGATCGTAGTCCCAGATGTCGTGATGAACGAGCTG
>QHXC01000105.1 GCA_003222815.1 Acidobacteriota bacterium
CAGGCAACCGCGCAGATCAGCGGTACAGTGACGGACCAGAGCGGAGCGCGATTGCCGGGAGTGCAGGTGACCGCGACGCAAACAGGCACAGGCCTTGTCCGCACTGTCGTCAGCAACGAGACCGGATCATACGTTTTGCCGAGTCTTCCGACCGGTCCGTACAAGTTGGAGGTGTCGCTGCCGGGCTTTCGGACGTTTGCCCGGACGGGTATCGTGCTGGACGTCAATGCGAATCCTGTAATCAATGTCTCGCTTGAAGTGGGTCAGGTTACCGAGACCGTCGAAGTACAGGCCAATGCGGCGCTGGTCGAAACGCGCAGCGTCGGCGTCGGCCATCTCATGGAAACAGAGCGGATTCTCGAACTCCCCTTGAATGGACGCAACGTGACGGAATTGATCACGGCGGCGGGAGCGGCTGTGCAGACACAGGTGTCCTCAGGTCGAAGCATGCAGAACCAGGCGGACATTCGAGTGGCTGGCGGTCTCTCGGGTAGTGTCGCCTATGCGCTGGATGGCGCGCTGCACACCAATCGGTATGACAATCTGAGTCTGCCCCTTCCATTTCCGGACGCGCTCCAAGAGTTTAAGGTGGAGACCAGTGGCCTGGCGGCCTCGCAAGGTCTGTCCTCGGGTGCCCAGGTTAGTGCGGTGACGAAGTCCGGGACGAACGAGTTCCACGGCGATGCGTTCGAGTTCGTGCGCAACGATCTGTTCAACGCTACATCGTATTTTGCGACGGTGGATCCGAAAACAGGCAAGAGAGTGCACAGCACGCTGAAGCGCAATCAATTCGGTGGGACGCTTGGTGGGCCGATTGTCCGCAACAAGCTGTTCTTTTTCGGTGGCTACCAGGGCACCCCAACGCGCTCTGACCCCGTGAATGCCGAAGCTTTCGTGCCGACTCCGGCAATGTTGGCGGGCGACTTCACCAAAGTCGCGGCCCTGAGGGCGATTTCTCCCGTCGACGGGACTTCGACCGGATTTGTGAACAACCGCATCGATCCTGCACTGTTTAGTCCAGTGGCATTGAATATCGCGAAGCGGCTCCCGAAAGCGCAAGACGACACGGGTCTCGTGACCTATGGCACTCCCAATCGGACTGACGAGAAGCAGATCGTGGGCAGGGCGGACTGGCAGGTCAATCCGAGCCACTCTGTGATGGGGCGGATCTTGTTTACCAATTTTAAGCAGCCGCAACCGTATTCGCTATCTCCGGACAACATTTTGTCGGTCAGCCGTACGGACAGGAACGAATGGGCATACTCCTATGCGATCGGTGACACGTGGTTGGTAAGTCCCACAACCGTGGTGTCGGGGCGGTTGGCAACCAATTTCACCCACATCAAACGGCAAGGCCCCCAGTTCTTCGACATGGCTGAGATGGGCGTGAAGGGCCTGTATACCGGATACGTTCCGAAATTCTCACAGCTCCTTGTGAGCCCCGGCGGTTTCAGACTCGGCGACGGAACACAAAACAGGGCAAACAGCACGAACTTTACGACCGCCCTTAATCTCGATGCGAGCATGACGCGCGGGACCCATCAATTCGGATTGGGCGGGTCGGTCGCGTATTGGGACTTCAACAGCCACGGGAATGTGTTCTCTGCAGGTTCGTTCACCGTCACGGGCTCGCATACGGGTTCGGCGCTTGCGGATTTTCTGATAGGCCGGATGAGCACATTCGAGCAGGCAACGCCGAACTTAAACCCGACCAAGAGGAAGTATTTCGCTCTCTACATGACCGATACATGGAAAGTGAGTCAGCGGTGGACCCTCAATTACGGTCTACGTTGGGAGCCGGATCTCCCGGATATTCTGAAGTTGGGCACAGTCCAAAACTTTAGTGAAGAGCGGCGCGCGGCGAATATCCACAGCACCGTATTCAACAACGCGCCGAATGGCTTCTATTATCCTGGCGATCCAGGGTATCCGGGCAATCGAGGCCGCGAAATCAATTGGCGGGTCTTTGCACCTCGAGCAGGATTTGCCTGGGACGTGACTGGAGACGGCCGTACTTCGGTGCGGGCATCGGCCGGCATTGGATACGATTATCTTAACGGGCAGGCGCACCTGTGGACAGCCATCTCGCCGCCGTGGGGCCTGGATATCATCAGGAATAACCCGAGGCTTGACGATCCATGGGCGGGTTACCCAGGAGGTAGCCCATTCCCGCCAGTCTTCGACGCGAACGCCAAGTTTCCTCCATTTGGGCAATTCACGGTGATGCCGTATCATCTGAGTCCGTCTCAGTCTCAGACTTGGAATCTTTCGGTTCAGCGCCAGTTGGGAACGGACTGGCTTGTCTCGGCCAGTTACCTGGGGACCCATATCATCCACATGCTCATGTCGGCGCCGCTGAACCCGGCGATCTACTTCCCCGGAACGGCAGACGCCAATGGAAATTGTTTCGCGCAAGGGTACACGTTTAAAACAACCAGCGGCGCCACCTGTTCCCCGACGACGAATACCGACAGCCGGCGCATCTTGTCGCTGATTGACGCGCAGCGGACAGGACAGCTGGTGGGGGCCCTGGCGGAGTATCAAAGTGTTGGCGGCTCGAAATATAACGGCCTGCTTCTGGATGTGCGCAAACGTGCGGCCCGTAACGTCACCATCATTTCGAACTACACCTGGTCTCATTGCGTAGCCTCCGAGCGAGATGACTTCAATGGCTCGTTGTTCGGTCCGACATCGACCTACATTCGCGTTGATAACAGGGAGCGAGGCCGGGCCAACTGCACATCCGACCGTCGTCATGTTTTGAATCTGACGGCGGTGGCCGAGAGTCCGCGCTTCGCCAATGATAAGCTGCGGATATTGGCTTCAGGCTGGCGGTTCGCACCAATTTATCGGATCAGCACAGGCCAATGGTTATCCATCACAGCGGGTGGTGGGCTCGACCCGGCACGGAACGGAACTGCTGTAGCGGATCAACCGGCCGATCAAATCCTGCCGAACCCTTACAACGATACGTCGGGCCGTGCCTATACCTATTGGCTCAATAAGGATGCGTTTAGACAGCCGGTGGTCGGTACAATCGGGAACATGAACCGGAGAACGGTCCGGGCTCCGAAGTTCTGGTCATTCGACATGGCGCTGTCGCGCGACCTTCGATTCCAGGAAAAGCAACGGATGGAGTTTCGCGTGGAGGCCTATAACGTGACCAACAGCTTCCGGCCGGACGTTACGCCCGGGCTGCCCGTTCCTTCGACAAACTTCTCCACCCTGAACTACCAATTCTTCGGCCAAATCCGAGCCGCGAGGGATATGAGGATCTTGCAGTTCGCCTTGAAGTACGTATTTTAACGTGGGAAGAGACGGCCGGTTGGAGTTTACCGGAGGTTAGGTTGACAAGCTGGGTGTGGCATGATGTGGGCCATTGGCAGTTGGCTCTGCAGCCATAGGTCTCGACGCCCCGACCGTCTCTGAACCTCGGTGAGATCGAGTATGATCCGTCTTGACCGCGATGTTGATTGCAGGGCTCTGTTGCTGTCCGCACACATTATCGTTTGGGTTTCCACTCTCTAATTAGGCGCTGGGCTTCGGCAATTTGGTTGGCGGTCATCAGTCTTTCGATGCTATCTCTCTTCGTCCTTGCTGATTCGATGCCCTGCACCGCAACTAGGCTGAACCACATGTAAGCAGTTACTAACTCTTTGGGCACGCCATCGCCGTTGCGGTACAGCAATCCCAAGTGGTACTGCGCCTTTGCATATCCCTGCTCCGCCGCCTTGCGATACCACTGGACTGCCTGTGCGGAATCTTGGGGCACGCCTTCACCGGTGTAGTACATCAATCCCAAGTTGAACTGCGCCGTTGAATCTCCTTGTTGCGCTGCCTTGCGATACCACCGGACTGCCTGTGCGGAATTTTTGCGCACGCCTTCACCGTTTTCGTACATCAATGCCAAGTTGATTTGCGCAGCGGACAAACCCTGTTCCGCTGCCTTGCGATACCACTGGACTGCCCGTGCCGAATCTTTGGGCACGCCTTTGCCGTTGGCGTACATCACGCCCAAGCTGTGGCGCGCAGCGGACAAACCCTGTTCCGATGCCTTGCGATACCACTGGACTGCCTGTGCCGAATCTTGGGGCACGCCATCGCCGTTCTCGTACATGAATCCCAAGTCGAACTGCGCATTCTTATTGCCCTGTTCCGCACGGACTCTTAGCTGTTGCAGTGCAGTGTTGTTGCCTTTTGATGCGGCAAGATA
>QHXC01000106.1 GCA_003222815.1 Acidobacteriota bacterium
CGAGCGGGCATTGGCAAAATCTTCCAGAGTAGACCCCAGCCTCCCGTTGGGCCCGCTCCCCGCACTCCTGACGGCAAACCGGACTTTTCCGGACTTTGGTACGGGCCACTGCCGGCAGGCGCCGGCCAGTCGGAAACACCGGAGTTGCTGCCTTGGGCGGAAGCACTGGCGAAAGAGCGGACGGACAACAATCTCAAAGACGCCCCCAACGCACGATGTCTCCCCTTTAACGTGACACCGGTGAGTATGTTCCTCAATAGGTTCGTGCAGACTCGCGATCTGCTGGTAACGGTCATCGAGTACGATCTGCCGGGTTATCGCCAAATTTACCTGGATGGACGAGGCCATCCCCAAGACCTCGAACCCTCATGGACGGGACATTCCATTGGGAAATGGGAAGGAGACACGCTGGTGGTCGATACGGTCGGCTTTAACGATAAAACGTGGTTCGGCGAAGCCAACCCGCATACGGAAAAGCTGCAAGTGACGACCCGACTCCGGCGTCCCGACCTGGGGCATCTCGAAATTGAAATCACGTTCGACGACCCCGGTTCTCTTAAGAAGCCGTGGAAGACTAAAGGCGTCGCTACTCTGGCTAATGCGAATGACGAAATCCTAGAATTCATCTGTAACGAGAACAACCAGGACGTGGAACACCTGGTCGGTAAATGAAACGGTGTTGCAATAAGAATGAAGATGGCTTTCCTGATAATGTGCCCGGGTCTGCTTCTGTCCGCAGAGCTGGTATCTGCGCATCATTCGTTTACGGCAGAGTACGACTCCAGCAAAGTGAGACAGTTCAGTGGAACAGTTACGAAGGTCGAGTGGACCAATCCCCACGCCCGTTTTTATCTGGACGTGAAGGATGAGCGCGGCACTGTGACCAATTGGAATTTTGAGCTTGGCAGCCCATTGTTCTTGCGAAAGCTCGGGTGGAAGGCGGACTCCCTGAAAATTGGGGATCAGGTCACCGTTGAAGGCTACCTCGCCAAGGACGGCGCACGAATGGCAAATGCCCGGAGCGTCAGCCTGGCGGACGGCCGCAAAGTGTTTGCTGGTTCGTCGGCCGACGGGAATCCCACCAAATAATTACGACGAACAACAACAACGTCGTGCGATAAAACGCTCGCCGCTCCGATGATTTCCATGCCAAGAAACAAGATCAACTTCGGCACCGTACGAAAAATCGGACTCGGGCTGCCTGACGTGGAGGAGAGCACCATCTACGGGTCGCCGTCCCTCAAAGTTCGCGGGAAGCTGTTGACGTGTCTTCCCGTTCACAAATCGGCCGAGCCCAACTCCCTGGCCGTTCGCATTGATTTCGATCAGCGCGCGGAGCTGTTGGCCGCAGCTCCGGAGACCTACTATCTGACGGACCATTACGTGAACTATCCGGTTGTGCTCGTGCGGTTCTCTCGCATCCACCCCGACGCGCTAGTAGACCTGCTGGGCATGGCGTGGCGCTTTGTGACTGCGAAAACGCTCCCCCGCAAGCGGAAGGTTCGAAAACAAAGGGACTCTCAAGCGCGGAAGCGATGAAACTGGCGCGCGACAACATCTTTGTTAGGTATTGCGCATCCGCGATTGCGTATATCAAAACCGCGGCGAGGCTTCCGCTGTTATGAAATCAGCAACAACCGATACGCAACCGCCAACAAAAATGTGCATTGAGCCATTACCGATAATCCGACATTTTGCGCAGTTATTTTTGCCTTAGCCCTAAGGTGGCTTCGCGACATTACAATTGAGGCGTTTTTGCTTTTGTTGTGCAAAGCCGGTCAACGTATAATCCGGCCGGGGATGAATCCATGAAGCAGTTCAAAGTTACGCTGTTCGCGTGTGCCGTCACTGGCGCGGCCATCCTTGCTGCTTTCGTGCACACGGGCCAGGCCCAGACCGCGGGCCCGCCCGACCATCCGGCGGTCACAGTCCACGGACATACGTACACGCCGCGGTCGATATTGGCACGCAACATGGGCACGCCGGAAGACCAGACGACGCAGTTTCCACCCCACAAGATCATTGGCAACATCTACTACGTCGGAACGCGGACCCTGAGCTCCTTCTTAGTCGTCACACCGCAGGGAAATATCCTGATCGACAGTACGTTTGAGCGGAATGTGCCAACGATTGAGAAGTCGGTCAAGCAACTGGGGTTTCAGTTCTCCGACATTAAGATCCTGCTCGGGAACCACGCACACGGCGATCATCAGGAAGGCGATGCCCTGGTCAAACAATTGACCGGCGCGCAGGTGATGGTGATGGCCGAGGACGTGCCGGCGCTCCAGGCGATGAAACCTGGAGGTAAAGAGCACCCGATCGACAAGGTGCTGCACGACGGAGAGGCAGTGACGCTGGGTGACACGACGCTCGTCGCGCATCTGACGGCAGGCCACACTCCCGGCTGCACAACCTGGACGATGAAGGCGCGGGAAGCCGGAAAAACCTACAACGTGGTCATCAACTGCAGCCTGCGCCCGCCCGCGATGCTGACGCCCCCGCTTGTTGACGCGTTCAACCGCTCGTTCAAACTCGTGCGCTCGCTGCCGTGCGATGTACAGCTCGGAGATCACCCTGCCCAGTACAACATGCAAGAGAAGTACGCAAAGCTCCAGAACCGGGGCCGGAACCCCTTCATCGACGCCGCCAGCTGCAAGATCGAGGCGGACATCGAGGAGGCCATGTTTCAGGCGATCCTCGCCGAGCAGCAGAAAGCCGCGGGATCCGTTACGCACTAGTGCAGTGTAACATCGGACAAATCTATGAAGTTGATCGCCGCAGCTATAGTGATTCTTTTGGTCATGCCCGGCGTCGCGCGGGCGCAATGGGTGAATGTGCCGTTGCCGAATATTCCGCGCACACCGGATGGGAAGCCGAACCTGACGGCGCCAGTACCGAGAACTCCGGATGGCAAGCCGGATCTAACAGGGCTTTGGAGAAACCCTGACGGCAAATATCTCAATAACGTCGCGGCAGACGGAATTCAGGTCCCATTCCAACCGTGGGCGGAAGCGCTGTACAAGGAGCGGCAAGAGAACTTCAGTAAAGACCGGCCTTCCGGCCGCTGTTTGCCTCATGGTGTACCCGATGCGCTGCTCGTGCCGGCGACTCCGTGGAAGATTATCCAAACGCCGGCTGTGACCCTGATTCTCCTGGAGAACCAGGGTCACTTCCGGCAGGTTTTCACGGATGGCCGCGGTTTCCCGAAGGAAACAAATCCGAGCTGGATGGGTTATTCGATAGGGAAATGGGAAGGTGACACCTTCGTTGTCGACACCATTGGTTTCAACGATCAGACGTACCTCGACGACGGAGGCCATCCCCATAGTGACGCATATCACTCGACCGAACGCTTCCGGCGCCGTGACTTCGGGCACCTGGAATTCGAAATCACCATCGACGATCCGAAAACGTATACGAAACCTTGGAAAGCAACTGTTCCTTTCGAATTGTTTCCGGATAACGAGTTAATGGAAAGCGTCTGCGAGAACGAAAAGGATGCTGAACACCTGGTCGGCAAGTAATAAGGAGGAGAGGTGGGCACCGTTCGACCCACAAAGGCGTGGGGCCTGTCACGAAAGCCAGGCAGGGCGTGATCTGGCCTCGAAATCAATCACGAAATCAATGACGAGGTTTATATGAAAAACGTTCTGTTGGGACTGGCCGCGGCCGCGTGTGTCGTTGCTGTGCTGATGGCACAAGGGAAAATTAATCCCACCGACCCGCAGCCGACCTGCAACATGTGTCCGGGGACAATCGTCCCGCTCTCTGAGCTCGAGGCTTATACGAAGAAAGCCGTGGCCGAGAATCTTCTCGATCAGCAAGTGAGAGATATCGAGATCGGAAAAGCTCACGTCGGCATCGGCATGGTCTACCGCGGAAAGCTGGACAAGCCCGGCACGGACTCGGTTGCCGAACATGACCAGGTCAGCGAGGTCTACCACATCATCTCCGGGTCGGCCACGCTCGTCCTGGGTCCGGATATCGTCAACAGGCAGCGGCGTCCCGCGACGCAGCGGACTGTTGTCGAGTTCAACGGGCCCGGGAACAACGGATCGGAAATTCGGAACGGCGTGGCGCATCAGATCAAGGCTGGAGATGTCGTGGTCATTCCGGCGGGCACGGGCCACTGGTTCACGAAGATCGACGATCACATCAACTACCTGATGATTCGCTACGATCCCGACAAGGTCACGCCCCTAAGGAGCGAGGCGCAGTCGAAGGAGTACTTGTCCAAGCCCGCGCCGCGCTGAGCCGGAGCGTCAGGCTGCCCCACGCAACTCGGGAGTGTGGTGCTGTGAGTTTGAGCTAAGGGCTCGCCCAAAAATAACATGGCAGAATGCGGGCTCGAGATCCCCGGCCGGATTCAGGGCAGCGGATTCTGCCAGCCGATGTTCGATTATCCTTGGCAATCTGCCTGATTTCTACGAA
>QHXC01000107.1 GCA_003222815.1 Acidobacteriota bacterium
TGTTGGAGGCGAAGGCACGGACGAATTTGCAGGCGGAAGTATCAAGGAGATTCCCCTCATGGTGAATGGCGTCCTCTACTTCACAACGCCTGATAACGCCTTTGCTGTGGATGCGCGTACAGGTAGACAGCTCTGGCATTACTTTTGGAAGACGAAGGGTGGCATTCACATCGGCAATCGCGGCATGGGAATGTACGGCAACTGGTTGTTCTTTGAAACGCCCGACAATTACCTTGTTTCGCTCGATGCGGCAACGGGCAAGGAACGCTGGCACAAGGTGATCGCCGATGTGAAGCAGGAGTACTTCTCAACGCCCGCTCCTCTGATCATTCGAAATCATGTGATCGTCGGTCTGGGGGGCGATTCACTGGATGTGCCGGGTTGGCTCGAATCGCGCGATCCAGAAACCGGCGACATTCAGTGGAAATGGAATACGACGCCGCGGCCAGGCGAACCGGGGTCCGAATCGTGGCCGGACGCATACTCGATGGAGCATGGCGGTGGAATGCCGTGGCAACCTCCGACCTACGATCCGGATCTCAACCTTTTATATGTACCGACCGGAAACCCCAACCCGGTCATGGCCGGACAAAGCCGAAACGGCAACAATCTCTGGACGGCCTCGATCGTGGCCTTGAATCCGGACACGGGGAAGCTGGTGTGGTACTTCCAATGTTCTCCGCATGACACGCATGATTGGGATGCCACTCAGGTGCCGATCCTCTTTGATGATGTAATGAACGGGCGGCCGCGCAAGTTGCTTGCTCAGGTCAGCCGCAACGGCTTTTTCTTCGTTCTGGATCGCACGAATGGTCAGAATCTTTTATCGAAGCCTTACCTGGAGTCGGCCAACTGGTACAAAGGTGTCGATGCGAAAGGCCAGCCGGTTCGCGATCCGGAAAAGGATCCCCAAGTCGCCGGTGTGCTGGTCTCGCCCGGCTCGAGCGGCGCCACAAACTGGCCCGCACCCAGCTTCAATCCGGAAACGGGTCTAATTTACGTCGGCACATCGCAATCGTATTCGATGTTTTACCTGACCGACACTGACGAGCATCCCCAAGGTTACGGTGCGGCAGAGCGCGGCGCCGGCAATGCCGGGAATTATTTGCGCGCCATCGATTACAAAACGGGAGACATCGTGTGGAAACGCGCGACAAGTGTCGGAGCACAAGGTTTGCTGAGCACAGCAGGAAACTTGCTGTTCGGTAACGACGGTGCGGGTAACTTCATTGCCTTTGATCCCAAGACCGGAAGGCCGTTGTGGCATGCCAGCCTTCCCGCGAATCCCAACAATGCGCCCGAAACGTATGTGCTCGACGGCCGGCAATATGTGGTCGTAGGCGCCGGTGACAGTCTCTATTCCTTTTACTTGCAGCAGTGAGGATTTATGAGTGAAGACCGGCTAGGAATTGGAATCATAGGCAGCGGCTTCAACGCCAGATTTCACCTGCAAGCCTTTGTCGGCGTTCGTGACGCTGACGTGCGAGGAATATGGAGCCCGAACGAGAAGAACGCCGCGGAGGCAGCAAAACTCGCCTCCACTCTGGACGTCGGCGAGCCCAAAATCCACCGCTCGATTGCCGAGATGACGGCCGATCCCGCTATTGACGCGATTTGGCTTTGTGGCCCCAACCACGCGCGGGTCGAAAACGTGGAAGAGATTATAGACACAATCCAACAAGGTCGTGGCTCACTCAAGGGCCTGGCTTGCGAGAAACCCCTTGCCCGAAACGTTGCCGAGGCGAAACGGATTTTGGATTTGGCTGGACGCGTCGACTTGCGCCATGGGTATCTCGAAAATCAACTCTTCGCGCCTTCGGTTGATATCGGTCGCAAGATCATCTGGAATAGAGGTGCTCCTCTGACGGGACGTCCCTATCTTGCGCGAGCCGCCGAAGAGCACAGCGGCCCCCACAAGCCGTGGTTCTGGCGCGGCGATTTGCAAGGCGGCGGCGTGTTGAACGATATGATGTGCCATTCGGTCTTGTTGGTTCGACATTTACTAACCGCGCCTGGAGCTTCATATTCCTCCGTCAAGCCCGTGCGGGTCTGCGGTCAAATCGCAAGCTTGAAGTGGACGCGCCCCGAGTATGCCGAGCGGCTGGAGAAAATCATGGGCGACGGTGTGAATTACCGGACGCGGCCCGCCGAAGACTTCGCCAGTTTGGTGATCGATTTCAAAACAGAAGACGGAATGCTAGCGATCGGAGAAGCGACGACTTCGTGGAGCTTCGTGGGAGCCGGACTTCGCCTTTCGGCCGAATTGCTGGGCCCCGAGTACTCGATGTCATGGAATACGCTCGAAAGCGGATTGAAGCTGTTCTTCAGCCGTGAAGTGAAGGGGCAATCCGGAGAGGATCTCATCGAAAAACAAAACGCGGAGATGGGACAGATGCCCGTCGTCGCGAATGAAGCCGCAGCATACGGATACGAGGCCGAAGATCGCCACTTCGTGAGAGCGTTCCTGAAGAACGAAAAGGCCGAGTTGACTTTCGAGGACGGCTTGGAAGTTGTACAGCTCTTGATGGCGGGGTATCACAGTGCCGAACAAGGCCGGAGCATCGATTTTCCACCACCCGGCCTCGATACATTCATTCCCACGGTTGCCCAAGGCACCTGGAAACCAACACGCTGGTGATGCAAAATGCAGAGCAACGTACGACTAAAGCTCTCGACTATGATGTTCCTCCAGTATTTTGTTTGGGGCGCATGGTCGGTGACCATGGGAACCTGGTTAGCCGAAACGCTTCATTTTTCGGGTGAACAAATAGGCCTCGCCTACGGTACGACCGCGGTAGCGGCAATGATTTCGCCATTTTTCGTTGGAATGGTTGCGGACCGATTCTTTGCGACCGAAAGGCTGCTTGCGATTCTCCACTTGATCGGGGGCATTGTCTTGTTCTATGCCTCAATCCAGACGTCTTTTATTCCACTGTACGCCGTGTTGCTCGCATACACGTTGTGTTACATGCCAACGCTTGCGCTCACAAATTCGCTGTCATTCCACCAGATGGATGATCCGGGACGCGAGTTTCCGAACGTGCGCGTTCTGGGTACCATCGGCTGGATTGCTGCCGGTCTGGTCGTCGGCACACTAGGTTTGGAAGCGACGTCAACGCCGATGCGCCTCGCAGCCATAGCTTCTATTGTGCTTGGAATCTTTTCTCTTCTATTGCCGCATACGCCACCTCAAAAGACGGGCTACCGCGTCACGTGGAATGAAGTGCTCGGCCTGGACGCTCTGAAACTGCTGCGTGATTCCTCGTTCGCAATCTTTGTCCTTGGGTCGTTCCTCATTTGTATTCCTCTACAGTTTTATTACACATTTACGAATCCGTTCCTGAATGAACTGAATGTAACCAACGCGGCCGGAAAAATGACTCTGGGCCAAATGTCGGAGATCTTTTTCATGCTCGTGATGCCGTGGTTTTTCCGCAGGCTCGGCATCAAATACATGCTGCTTGCCGGGATGGCAGCATGGGCGGCGCGATATCTGTTTTTTGCCGGCGGAAACAATGGGTCGCTGGTATGGATGCTGTACGCCGGCATCATTCTTCATGGGGTCTGCTACGACTTCTTCTTTGTCACTGGACAGATCTACGTCGATCGCAAAGCTCCGGGCGATTTACGTGCGGCCGCGCAAGGCTTTATCGCATTCGCGACGCTCGGAGTTGGGATGTTCATAGGTTCCTGGCTTTCAGGGAAAGTCGTGGACGTGTTCAGCGTGTCTGAGACGCGTCACATGTGGGACCGGATATGGTTGGTTCCTGCCGCAGGCGCGGCGGCTGTTCTCATACTGTTCGCCGTGTTTTTTCGAGGCCCAGAAGAAGCAGAAACTATGGTTCAATCCGAGGAACACGTCGCCACATCTTAGGAGTTGAACATGCAGATCATCCGAGAACCAAAAGTCTATGACGTTTGTATTGTCGGCTCCGGCGCAGGCGGAGGCATGGCGGCTAAAGTCCTCACCGAAGCCGGCGCGGAGGTCGTACTACTCGAAGCGGGCGCGATGTGGGACACGGAAAAAGACTCGAAGATGTTTGCGTGGCCATACGATTCTCCGCGACGCGGAGCCGCGACTCCGGAGAAGCCTTTTGGCGAATTCGATGGTTGTATCGGCGGATGGGATATCGACGGCGAGCCCTATACGAACGCTCCGGGCACAACATTCGATTGGTTCCGGGCGCGCATGCTCGGAGGCCGCACCAATCACTGGGGCCGCATCTCACTCCG
>QHXC01000108.1 GCA_003222815.1 Acidobacteriota bacterium
GAGCGACTTTTCGCCGAAGCCGGTTCTGTACGAGAAACTGTTCTGGTAAACGAGCTGGTTCTGCGATAGCGCCAGCGACGTGAGTTGAATCAAGAACGCAATTGCGAGGAAGGCCAGGGCCAGTCTGAGGATTTGCGCCATCTGGCCCCGATGCGGTGAAGGCTGATTCGCGCCAACACCGATCCTCGCAGGCAGCGGCCTTTCCAATTGGAACGCCTGCACGATCTCATCGGGTTCGATGTATTTGCCGAGCGACCACGTGATTTCTTTGCCGGTTGTCTCTGCGCTAAGAATGTACGGCGGCGCAACATAGTCGTGCACCCAGCACGTTTCTCCGGTCTCAACCCGCCAGTAAAATTCACCCACAACGTAGGCAACCTTTGCGTTTGCCGATTGGAAATGACGGAACGTCGTGCCCATGTAGTTGACATTGCCGTCCATAAGAGTCCTTGGGCGGTGAAGCGAGGTCTTGATGTAGTTCCAATGACCGTTGTATTCGGAGAGCCATCGAAATCCTTTATAGGGATTAAAGAGAAGGTATTCGCTCCACTGGTACTCAACGCCTTCCACTTGAACCGCTCTCCGCATGAAACCGATGAGCTCGAATAGTCCATCGTCAAGCTTGCCGCGCGTCCCGAGCGGAATGACGGGCGCGAATTTCGCTTTTGAGAGGAATGCTCCGATGATCCGGAAGTTCTCGTCGGAGATGTCGATCACAGTTCCGCAGCTTGGACACACCAGGGTTGTTGTCTGAAGCATGCCGCGGATACTTAGCTGCTGCGCGCACTGAGGGCACTGGAACACTTTGACCTTTGGTGCCGGAGCCTTGTTCAGTGTGGGTTTTACCGGCTCGCCCTTACCATCCATCGAATTGCCTCAAGCCTGAGAAATGGAGATCATCGAATTCGATGTACTCGCCGATGAACACCAGTGGTTGCATTTTCTCGTGGGGTTTTCCTGATGCCGCACCGGCCGCCTCCCCCACGCTGTCGCTGTAGTCCAGTGTCGCGAAACTGTTCTTCTCGCCGAGCAAGTCCGCAACCGGCGCATCGTAACCGGCGCCGACCCGAAAGGGAAGCTCCCCGTCGCCGGCGATGCAATGCGCCGACTCCAGATTCTGAACCTCGAACCACTGGCCCTTGAGCTGGACCTTCTTACCGACCTTGAGTTGATCAAAGCGCGGAAGGTCGTCGAGAACTTTGGTCTGGAACGACACTGCATAAGTGCCTTGAGCTTCGCCGAGCCAGCCGTTGCGTCCGTCGTCGAACATCAGGTGCCATTCGTTCCAGATGCCCTGATCGAAACGCAGTTGAATTCGGCCAATGACGCCGAAGTTGACGCCGCGATAGCGGCCTTGCGCAGCGAGCTGAAGCGGAGATCCGTCGAGTTTCAACCCTGCCATCTTGCCGATATTTTCGACGTTAATATCCTGGCGAACGAGAGTGGACCGGCAATACTCACAGACGGCCAGGATCGATGCGGCCGATTTGAAATCGACCGATGCGCCGCAGGATGGACATGCAACAACAGCCATGAATCAAGGGTGCCGCTGATAAATCCGCTCGTACTCGCGGACCTGAGTGGCCGTAGCCCCGAGCGCCGTGAAGAGCGTTCGGTGCCAGTCCAGACCCGGCCGTGGAGTGCAGCAGAAAACGTTGATACAAGCCGAGTGGTATTCCGGAAACGTGTGAATTGCCAGATGCGATTCCTGCAGCAGCCAAATCCCGGTCACACCTCCGCTCTCCGGAAAGCGGTGCCAAACGGCTTCGCCAACCGGCTTCAGGTCCATCCTGGTGACGATTTCGTGGAACAACTCCGCAAGCTGCGCCTGTTCCCGCAGCCGTGAATCCGCGCAACCAAAAACCTCAATGAGCCACTCGATGCCGATCATGTGAGCAAATGAGTCAAGTCTTCCGAAAGCTGGTAGCGGGTGAAGCGAACTCCCCTCCTTGACAAAACTTGGCAAAGGAGGGGTGGACGCGCCATCAAGAAAATATCCCCGTTCCTTTGATAGGCGCGGACGGGGTGGTTCGTTCAAAGTCCAAAACAATTTCTCTTGAACGAACCACCCCGTCTGCGCCCGCTAAGGTGGCTTCGCGACATTTTCTTAAATGGGCGCGGTCACCCCTCCTTTCCCAAGGAGGGGAATTCGTTTCAAGCCCACGACTTTCCAGGCGTAAAGCCCGCGGCTACGAGCTTACTCTACATGCAATTACGTTATCCTCTTCAGCAACTCCGCTTTCTTCGCATCAAATTCTTCCTGCGTGAGGACGCCCTTCGTCAAAAGGTCGTGCAGTTTCTCCAGCAACGCTGTGATGTCCGCTGCGGTTTCAGCGGGTGCCTGCGGCGGCTGTTGAATTGCGCCGGCCATGCCGGATACCATGGCTTGCCCCACCGTCAATCCCGCGCCAAGGCCGGCGCCGATGCCGGCCGCGCCGCCTCGTTAGCCGCGGCAATTGGGATGCTCTGCGCTGTTTGGAATTGTGTCACGCGCCTCATATCGCCAAGAACATCCATTCCAATCCGCTGGTCGAGGAATTTCTGCAATTCTTCCGGCAGAGAGATGTTCTGCACCTGGATGGCGTCGAGCGCGAGGCCGTATGCGGTGAACAGCGGGTCCAGCTTGGCCTTCATTCGCGTGCCGAACTCGTCCTGATTGGCGGCCATGTCGAGGAAGGGAACTGCGGACTCCGCAAACATATCCGTAATGGACGCCACAATCGTGTTCCGAAGCTGCTCGTCGAGGTCTTCGACTGTATAGATCGCCCGCGTTCCACTGATCTTCGTGTGAAAGGTCTTTGGATCGGAAATCTTGTAGGTGTAGATTCCGAAAGCGCGCAGCCGCACGGCTCCGAATTCCTTGTCGCGGATCGTAATCGGGTTCGGTGTTCCCCATTTCCGATTGATTTGAAGGCGCCCGCTGAAGAAATACAAATCCGATTTGAAAGGCGATTCGAAGAATTTGTCCCAATTCCTGAGATACGTCAGGATCGGCAGCGTCTGCGTTGTGAGCTTGTATCGTCCCGGTCCGAATTGATCGGCAATCTGTCCTTCGTTCACGAAGAGCGCGGTCTGCGACTCACGCACGGTGAGCTGCGCTCCGTACTGGATTTCAAAATCCTGCATCGGAAACCGATACGCCAATACTCCATCCACATCTTCCGTGTAATGGATGATGTCGATGAATTGTTTCCTGATAAAGTCGCCCAGTGCCATGCGGGGCCTCCTTAGTGTGAGGGCAAGGATAGCGCAAGAGCCATCTAATGGAAATCGTGAGATGTGACTTCGGCCTCGCTGACGAGCAGGACTTCGACGCTGGCGGCTTTCACGGAAATAACGTTATCGAGGTTCTGCAGGCGGCCTTCGATGAGTAGGAACCTGCCTTCGGCAATGGTGAAACGGTTTTGTTCGAAAATGTCGGGTGTGATGATGGCGTTGGAAATGCCGGTCTCATCTTCGAGGCTGAGAAAGACGAAGCCCTTGGCGGTGCCGGGACGTTGCCTGGCAATGACGGCGCCGGCAATGCAGACGCCGGTTCCATTTCGGATATTCGCAAGGTCGATCGCCCGGAGAACACCTTTGGCGCTCAACTCGTCGCGGTAGTAAGCCATAGGGTGCGGGCCGACCGTCAGACCCGTTCCATGGAAGTCCGCAACAAGGCGTTCTTCGGAAGTCATGATCTCCAAAGGCGAGCTTCGATCGGGTTCTTCGATTTTTTCCAATAGCGGTCCAGTTCGGCGGCAGGCCCGCTCCACTTGCCAAAGCGCGTCGCGGCGATGAATCCGATGCTCGGGACTGAGGAAATTCAGCGCCCCCACTTCAGCTAGCAGAACCAATTCCCGCTTCTGCAATTCGGGGACACGGCACGCGAGATTGTCCAGGGATGTGAAAGGCGCGCTCGCGCGCTCGCGGACAATCGCATGAGCGGAGGACTGCCGCATGCCTTTGATGTAGCGCATCCCGAGACGCAAATCATCACGTTCCAGCGTGCACAGCCAATCCGACTTCGTCACATCAATCGGCTTGATTTTCAACCCGTGCCGCTGCGCGTCTTTCACCAGAGTGGCCGGGCTGTAAAACCCCATGGGCTGGTTGTTGAGCATGGCGGCAGTGAAAGCAGCCAGATAATGGCATTTCAAATAAGCGCTCGCGTATGCAATGAGCGCGAAGCTGGCGGCGTGGGATTCGGGGAAACCGTAAAGCGCGAATGACGTGATGGAGTGAATGATTTGATCCTGCACATCACCAAGGATCCCGTTCTTTTCCATTCCATGCCGCAGCTTGATCTCCACTTCCTTCATTCGTCTTTCGGATCTTTTGAATCCAAACGCCCGGCGCAATTCTTCGGCTTCGCCACCGGTGA
>QHXC01000109.1 GCA_003222815.1 Acidobacteriota bacterium
CTTGGTTAGCCAAGTATGTTGTTACCCTTTGCAAGGAGGGGAATCCTTCCGAACAAGTTGGGTGAGTTTATCCAGGAGATCATTCCGGAGTTCATTCTCGCGCGCAAACACCTTCAGCTCATCTGCCGAGAGGGCTTCCAGTTTTGCCGGCAAGCGGCGGGCGCACGAGTTGCATCCGTCGGTGGCGTAGAGGGTGTGATCTTTGGACGAGTAGGCGAGCATGCGAGGGGACTCGCTGTCGCGCAGGATGCGGCCGTCCTTTTCGTATGCGTCGGGATCGATGAGCCACACATCAGGATTGTCGTGGCGTTCGGACGCCACGACCTGGCGGATCGACTCCGTGTCGAACTGAATCAGATCGAGAGCCTTTGAGGATAGATCGCGCTTCCGGTAGTAATTCAACTCCATGACCTTACTTTTCCAGCTCGCCCGCGACGACATTCAGAGATCCGAGCGCGGCTACAGCGTCGGAGAGATATCCGCCCTTCACCATCCGGTTGAAGGCCTGGAAAACGTAGAAGCATGCGCCGCGGCAGCGCAGGCGGTACGGGCGTTTGCCGCCATCGCTGATGAGATAGAAACCCAACTCGCCGTTTGCGGCTTCCCAGTATGAATACACTTCACCGATCGGCGGCAGAATACCATCCTGAATCAGTTCGAAGTGGTTCATCAGGTCTTCGATGTTCGAGTAAACGCCTTTCTTGGGTGGCAGACTGATTCGCCGATCATCGATCTGCACCGGACCTTCCGGCAAATTCTCCAGCGCCTGTTTGATGATGCGCAGGCTCTGACGGATCTCCTCGATTCGCACAAGATACCGATCGTAAACATCACCGTGTTCGCCGATTGGAACATCAAATTCGAACTTATCGTAATCGTAATTCGGGAACCATTTCCGGATGTCGTAAGGAACGCCCGCGGCGCGTAACACCGGGCCCGTAAAGCCCCAGTCGATGGCATCCTCGGCCGAGATCGCCGTTATTCCTTCGGTACGCATCTTGAAGATCTTGTTGTGCCGATTCATCTTTTCGATGTCGTCCACATATTTCGGAATGCTCTCAAGCAGCTCCCGCGAGCGTGTGACGAAGTCTTCAGGGACGTCCTCGGCCACCCCGCCGATGCGAACATAACTGACGGTGAGACGCCCGCCGCAACAGGATTCGATCAAATCGTAGATTTCTTCGCGTGGGCGGAATCCATACCAGAAGTTGCTGATCGCGCCGAGATCCACGAGGTTGGTCCCGATGCACACCAGGTGATCCGCAATCCGGCTGAACTCCGAGAGGATCACACGAATGTACTGCGCCCTCTTTGGAATCTCCACCCCGAACATCTTCTCGACGGCCATGGCGTACGCCACGCCATTCATCATCGCCGACATGTAATTCAGGCGATCGGTGAAGGGAATCACCTGCCAGTACATGTGCGTCTCGGCCATTTTCTCGAAGCACCGATGCAGATAGCCAATTTCGGTGTCTGCATCAATGATCCTTTCGCCGTCGACTGCGACCTGTAGCCGAAACGTTCCGTGCATCGCCGGATGCTGCGGTCCGACATTTAGAATCTGCGGATGCGCCAGACCCATTGATTTCTCGAATTTCTTTGTGCGCTCCACAACCGGAAGATCCACGGTTTCCGTACACATCGTGCGCTGGCCCGGCGGGAAGTCCTTGCGGAGAGCATGGCCGACGAACTGGGAATGCGTGAGAATGCGGCGCAAATCCGGATGGCCTCTAAACTGGATCCCAAACATGTCGTACGCTTCGCGCTCCGCCCAGTCCGCGCCTTTCCAAATATCGATCGCAGAATCGATCGCCGGGTCTTCGCCCGGAACGGGAACTTTCAAGCGCAGCCGGTGTTTGTTGGAAAGCGAGAGCAAGTGGTAAACCACGTCGTAGCGTGCGGCGCGCTGGGAGAGGTAATCGACGGCGGTGACGTCCAGGAGCATCTTGAAGTCAAAAGCCGGATCGTTCTTCAGCGTCCGCAGGACTTGTTTAATGTTCTCGCGTCGGACCGAGATCGCCAGGTCCCCATTGAACTCCCGCATGCCGATCAGTTCAGCCGGAAAGCGCTCCTGGAAAGCCTGCGCAATTGGGCCCTGTGCGTCCTGGTTTTCTTCGAGAAAGCGAACGAGTGAACGGGGCGGGCCTTCGAGGCCATGAACCGTGGCATCGATTTCAGGCGTCTTCAGGCGCGTCTGGCGCGGGTGGCGTTCGTAAGAGAGCCGCTTGTCATTTTCGACCTGCTCCTGAAGCTTGATGATGGCATCAAGTACCGCTTCCGGCGTCGGCGGGCAACCAGGAATGTAGACGTCGACTGGAATGATTTCGTCGATGCCTTGCATCACGTGATACGCCCGATAGAAACCCCCGCACGTCGCGCACGCTCCCATCGAGATCACCCACCTTGGCTCAGCCATCTGATCGTAGATTTGTTTCAGGACCGGTCCCATCTTATCGTTAATGGTGCCAAGGACCATTAAGACATCCGACTGCTTCGGTGAGAAACGCACAACCTCGGAGCCGAACCGTGCGATGTCGTAATGCGATGACACCGTGGCCATGAACTCGATCGCGCAGCATGCAGTCCCAAATGGATATGGCCAAAGCGAGCTTTTTCGAGCCCAATTGATTAGAGAATGATAGGTGGTAGTGAAGAAGCTCTCGTGCTCTCGCCTGGTTTCGACTTCGGCGGCCTTCATAAACTTCGATTCTAGCATGCGTCTATGAAGCGCTTTCCTGCCTCCACTGCCGGAGTGCAGGCCTTGCGACGTTAAGGCTCATAGGCCAGATTCGGCGCCAACCATCGTTCAACCACGCTGAGATCCATTCCCTTACGCGTGCTGTAATCGCGCACTTGATCCCGGTCAATTTTGCCGACACTGAAATAACGCGCGGCAGGACTGGAAAAATAGAGCCCGCAAACCGAGCTTGCCGGGATCATGGCAAAATTTTCCGTAAGCAAGATGCCTGTGTTCTTCTCCGCTTGAAGCAAGTCGAACAGCGTTCGCTTTTCCGTGTGATCCGGACAAGCAGGATATCCCGGCGCGGGCCGGATTCCGCGGTATTTCCCCTCAACAAGATCTTCATTCGTTAAATTCTCGCCACGTCCGTAGCGCCATTGTTCGCGGGCTCGTTTGTGCAAACATTCCGCAAAAGCTTCAGCGAGACGGTCCGCTAGCGCTTTGGCCATGATCGAGTTGTAGTCATCGTGCTCTTTTTCGAATCGGGCACACACTTCCAAGAGGTTTTCACCGGCCGTGACAGCGAATGCGCCGATGTAATCCGGAATCCCTAGAGACTTTGGTGCGATGTAATCCGCCAGGGAATAGTTGAACTCACCTTCGGCTTTCCGGGTTTGCTGGCGCAAGGTATGGAAGACCGCCAACAGATTGGTTCGTGACTCATCGGCGTAGAGTTCGATGTCATCGTTCATGCTGTTTGCGGGCCAGAAGCCGTACACGCCGCGGGCACGGAGCCAGCGCTCCGAAACGATGATCTCGAGCAGGCGCTGCGCATCGTCGAACAGTTCTCTGGCTTTGCTTCCGAGCACAGTGTCTTCGAAAATCTTCGGATATGTCCCTCGAAGTTCCCAGGTGTGAAAGAAAGGCGACCAATCGATAAAAGGCACAATCTCAGTTAGCGGAAAATCCTCCAGCACGTGGACGCCGGTGAAGGATGGCGTTTCCGGTTTGTTAGCAGACCATTGCAGAGACTGTTTCCGGCGGCGGGCTTGCTCGAGTGATAGCAGGGGAACGTGCATCTGACGTTTCCGGTACTCTTCTCGCGCAGTTTCCTGTGCACGTTCATTCTGCTGGGCGAATTTGGGCCGCAACTTGGGATTGATCAGGTTGCCCAAAACACCTACCGCCCGGGAGGCATCGATGACGTGCACGACAGGCTGGTCATAGGCCGGCGCGATCTTCACGGCGGTGTGGATCCGGCTAGTGGTCGCGCCACCGATGAGCAATGGTACTTTCAGCCCTTCACGCGCCATTTCCCTGGCGACATTTTCGGCGCGGACCATGACACCGAGATCGATCACTTCGTAGTTATTGCAGGCCAGCACAACGCCTACGATGTTCTTGCCGATGTCGTGAACGTCTCCTTTCACGGTTGCCAGCAGCACTTTCCGTTGCGATGTTGCTTGCGCGGCGTTCCGTTCCGTTTCCATGTATGGAATCAAATAAGCAACTGCTTTCTTCATGACACGCGCACTCTTGACGACTTGCGGAAGGAACATCTTGCCGGAGCCAAAGAGGTCACCCACCACGTTCATTCCGTCCATTAATGGTCCTTCAATGACGGCCAGTGGTTTTCGATATTTTAGGCGCGCCTCCTCGACGTCCTGGTCAATGTGGGTCACGATCCCTTTAATGAGGGCGTTCTTTAACCGCTCTTCGACCGGGGCTTCGCGCCACGCATCTTCCTTTGTTTCGGTTTTGCCTCGCTTCGTCATCGAGTCCGCAAAGGCCAAAAGGCGCTCGGTCGCATCGGGTCGCCGGTTGAGGAGGACGTCTTCGACCCGCTCGAGCAGATCCTTCGGGATCTCCTCGTAGACGGCGAGCTGCCCGGCATTGACAATGCCCATATCTATACCGGCCCGGATCGCATGATAGAGAAATGCGGAATGCATCGCGTCGCGTACGGCATTGTTGCCGCGGAATGAGAATGAGATGTTGCTAATACCGCCGGAGACCTTTGCTAGCGGCAGTGTGGCCTTGATCTGACGAGTCGCTTCGATAAAATTGACAGCATAATTATTGTGCTCCTCGATACCGGTGGCGACAGTGAGAATGTTCGGATCGAAAATGATGTCCTGCGGTGGGAATCCGATTTTCCTGGTGAGGATGCGGTAGGCGCGCGTACAGATCTCGATTTTGCGTTCGACGGTGTCCGCCTGTCCCTTCTCGTCGAAAGCCATAACGACTACGGCCGCGCCGAACCTTCGAATCTTGCGAGCGTATTCCGTGAAAACCTCTTCGCCTTCCTTGAGGCTGATCGAATTGACGATGCCTTTGCCTTGAATGCACTTCAGTCCCGCCTCGATCACGGACCACCTGGAGCTGTCGATCATGATCGGAATCCGCGCGATGTCCGGTTCGGCAGCGATCAGATTTAAGAAACGGCTCATTGCAGCCTCAGAGTCGAGTAGCCCTTCGTCCATATTCACATCGATGATTTGTGCGCCTCCTTCCACCTGTTGCCGTGCGACGCTGAGGGCTTCTTCGTACTCGCCTGCCAGAATCAGTCTTGAGAATTTCGGAGATCCCGTGACGTTGGTGCGCTCGCCGATGTTGACAAAACTGAGGTCCTGACGGAGCGTCAAGGGCTCCAGCCCGCTCAACCGGGTGGTTGGCTCCGGCTGTGGAGGCACGCGGGGCTTCAAGCCTCTCACCGTGTCGGCAATTGCTTCGATGTGTGTTGGCGTCGTTCCGCAGCATCCACCCACGATGTTCAGCCAGCCGCTCGCGGCAAATT
This sequence comes from Acidobacteriota bacterium, assembly GCA_003222815.1. GTDB lineage: Bacteria > Acidobacteriota > Terriglobia > 20CM-2-55-15 > 20CM-2-55-15 > 20CM-2-55-15. Next base: position 5,481 of record QHXC01000109.1, read on the forward strand.
CACGAAGGACAGCGGCTGTTTCGCAAGGACTCTCGTCGTAGCCGCCGAAGGCGTTCGGTAGACCTGCATTAGGATGGCAACTCATATAGATCGGGGCAACGCGGGAGAGTTCTTCGACATATGGTCGCATCTGGCGTCCGCCGAGCGCGCAGTTGATACCGACCGAGAGCAACTCTGAATGGGACACCGAATTCCAGAACGCTTCAATGGTCTGACCTGAAAGCGTCCGGCCGCTGTTGTCCGTGATTGTGACGGAGACCATCACAGGCACGCGCTGCCCCGTTTCGAGGAAATATTTTTCGAAAGCAAACAGAGCCGCCTTTGCGTTGAGGGTGTCGAAGATCGTCTCGGCGAGCAGTAAATCGACTCCGCCATTCATGAGCCCGCACGTTTGTTCGTAGTAGGCCTTGACGAGGGCATCGAAGCTTGTCGTGCGGAAGGCCGGGTTGTTGACCTCCGGCGACATCGATGCAGTGCGGTTGGTCGGTCCAACAGATCCGGCAACAAACCTTGGCCGGCTCGGATCACGAGCCGTGAACTCATCCGCGACAGTGCGTGCCAGCCGGGCACCGGCGAAGTTCAGCTCATAGACTAGCGAGTCCATTTTGTAGTCGGACATGGAAATGGCGTTCGAGTTGAAGGTGTTCGTTTCGATGATATCGGCGCCTGCTTCCAGGTACTGGCGGTGAATGCTTTTGATAATTTCGGGTTGCGTCAGAGTGAGGAGGTCGTTGTTGCCCTTCAAATCCGCCGGGTGATCTCTGAAATGCCCGCGATAACCGGCCTCATCGAGCTTGAACATTTGAATCATGGTGCCCATCGGGCCGTCGAGGATAACGATCCGCTGGCGAAGTAGCTGCTCGATTGTCTCAGCCGTATTTCGAGGAGATGCCATGTTTCTGAAACCATTCTATACAAATGGCGTAATATTGGCTCATGTCACGCCGAATCGTCGGGTACCATGAGCTAATGGAAAATCCGGCTTAACTCCTGTATATTGTCCCGAAAT
>QHXC01000110.1 GCA_003222815.1 Acidobacteriota bacterium
AATATGAACCACTTCCCATACCTCCTCGGCCACATTTCCGCTCCGGCTACAAAGATGACAGCTTCCAATGGAATTGCAGACGTCAAATACCAACCTGCCGCCGTCGATATTCCGTCCGCCTGGAAAGCCTGGGTCGCGTGATAGGCCACGCCGGCCAAAAATGCAGCGTAGGCCGCTAACACCGGCGCCAATCTCCATTTCTTCCGTCTTCGCAACCCTTCAAGAAGTCCTGCTGCACCGAGAACAAAGAGCCATGTCACGGCCTGATACATCCAGGTGCGGACATCAAGAAAGGACCAGTTGCCGATCCAGATGTGAAGCTTGCGCGCGCTAGTCAAAACATTCATCCAATCCATCTGGGCCAAAACTCCCAGAGAAGAAACAACCGACGTTTTCGCCCGCACAGTTTCAGACAAGCCGGTCCACGACCCGGTATACGCGAAGTTGTACACATACCAGGGACAACCCAGCAAGGCGACACCCCATAGCACCAGTCCGTGTTTCCACTTGAGATGCCCAAACAGAGCAACCAGGGCTCCCGCAAGAATCGGCACAAAGAACGCCTTCGTCCACAGCCCTGCGATCATGCCGACGCACAGCGCTCGGAAGTAGAGCGGATTTCCCGTCTTCAGAAACGCAGTAAGAAAAACGAACACCAGGCATGCAAGAGGCACGGTCAACGCATCATTGGCAACCCTCACAACACCCGTGTAGAGTCCCGGGAACAGGGCTACGAGAAACGCCACGGCATTCGCTGCAGCAACATTGGAGAAGACCGCCAAAGCGAGCAGAAAAGCTGCGGGAATCACGAAGGAAGCCAGTAAGACGGACCACAATCTCGTGATGATAAAAGTGTGAGGTACGGAAGAAAAACGCGACGCAACGGCAAACACGGGAGCGGTGAGCACGTAGTACAGAGGCGGTTGATTATGTTCATATTGGACCAATGGGGGTTGTTCAACATACTTTCCGGAAAAACGAAGTTCGCCGAGAACCCGATCTTGAAAATCTCGTTGGCGCGAGTCCTCTCTCCAATACTCATCATGCGACAAGAGGAAAGGAGCGGTTTTCTCGACCATCCAACTCTGGGGATGATTTCTTAGGAATGCATCGAGCTCTGTGGACAGGTATTCGGAATGGCCTAACGGTACTCGTCCCGTCTGCGCAACGTGTTGGACATAGTCGAAGTGCCACGGCTCATCGAAACCTTCACCGAGAGGAGTCAACACTGCCAGAACCGTTGCGAAGGTCAAGAAGAAGAGCCATGGAAACAATACCGACTTCAACAGATCATCGGTGTGGCCGATTCCGCCGGGCCCGTCAGACGCCAACTCTCCAATAAAACGTTTCACGAATGTCATTCGGTCGGGCGATTCTATATCAGATTCGCCGCAATTCCATGCGGAGCACATGCTCATCAACGCCTGCATGGAGCACCGTCATCTGAAAAGCTTTTCGAAGCGCGCGAAGTTACGCAAAGAAACATACGACCGCGTCGTCCGGCGGTGGAAGGAATTGGGATTCACCGGAGAAGCGCCTGAGATTTTCACCTTTGAAAAGGACGTATAGTGGGCTCACAGCCTGGAGTTTGGACATTTTCCGAACCCTTGGTCTATAGCAGTAGCCTGGATGTCTTCAACTTCACGCTTCGTCCGCAGGTATGTCGCGGAAGCGAAACGTGAGCGGTGCGCTATCAAAAAAATGCTGCGAAGCCACCTTAAAGGCGCAGACGGAATGGTCATTTCAGAAGTCCGCGTCAAGTTTGGTGGCCTTCGGCATCATCTTCTTGATGGCGCGAAGCCACCCTATAGATACTTTGTTTTGGGCGTACCGCATATCTCGCCATCAAACCTTGTCAAGTGACGGGGAACGCAACCAAATTTACTTGCGAGGCGTGGAGGCTATTGGGCAAATGGCAATACAGGAAGGATTCAACTTTCCGGCAAGCAGTATTATATGTGTTGGTTTGATCCGGGAGTTTATAATGGGTCAACTTATAAATTGGCGAGAGGAGTCGGTCATGACGAATCCCACGTTCCAGGAAGGGCGACGACTTCGAGTCAGCATGCTGGCCGTCGCTGTGGTGCTATCGCGGTTGGTGGTGACAGCCGAGGCTGCTCCGCCGCAAGTGACGTTTTCGAAGGATGTGGCGCCGATCTTTCAGGCGAAATGCCAGGAGTGCCATCAGCCAAATTCGATCGCGCCGATGTCGCTCATCACCTACCAGGACGCCAGACCCTGGGCAAAGGCGATCCGCGAGCGCGTGATCACGCGGCAAATGCCGCCGTGGCACATCGACCGCAGCGTCGGCGTACAGAGGTTCAAGAACGACATGTCGCTGACCGATGAGCAGGTGGACTCTATCGTCCGCTGGGTCGATGGCGGCGCGCCGCAGGGCGATCCTAAGGATCTGCCGCAGCCCAAGCCGCTCGTCACCGACAATGAGTGGAAAGCGGTGAGGGATGGCTACGGGCCGCCAGACCTCATCATCAAGTCGCCGGAGTACACGATGCCGGCGCAGCACCAGGATGTGTGGTATCGGCCCATGTCCGATATCCCGCTCACTGAGCCCCGCTGGGCGAAGATGGTGGAGATTCGTCCGACAAATCTGAAAGGCCGGAGGATCATTCATCATTCGATCGCGTATCTGGTGCTGAACAACGACCCCGACGCCGTCAACACGGGTACCGCGAATGGTCCCGATCGCTTCCGCGACGGCGACGACCTCGTCAACCGTCGCCCGCAGTTGATGGAGTGGGCGATCGGCAAGGGTTACGACCTGTTCCGGCCGGACACGGGAAAGTTGATCCTGCCTGGCGAGAAGATTTCCTGGGACCAGCACATTCACGCCGTCGGTGAGGAGATCACGGCGGGCTCTGAAATCGGTATTTGGCTTTACAAGAAGGGCGAGGAGCCAAAGAAACGAAGTTATCTGGTTGCGTTCACCGGGATCAGGGGTGGCCGATACCTCGACATCCCGCCGAACTCGCTGGCGCAGACGGAAGGCTTCACCGTGCTCAAGGAGAACGCGCTCCTTGAAAACTTCCAGCCTCATTTCCACCTGCGTGGAAAGTCGATGCAGGTCGAAGCGATTCTGCCGGACGGCAGCTCACAGATCGTCAGCTACATCGGTAACTTCAACTTCAACTGGATGACGAACTACATTTACACCGACGACGCCGCGCCAGTCTTCCCCAAGGGGACGGTCGTTCACGTGAGCGCGTGGTACGACAACACGAGGGCGAACAAGAACAACCCCGATCCGGATCAGTGGGTGGGCTACGGGGACCGCACTGTCGACGAAATGGCCCACGCCTGGATAAACGTCGTCTATCTCAGCGACGAGGAATATAACGCCCTCATCGCCGAGCGCAAGGCGAAGACCTCCAGAGAGACGAACGCAGGGAATTAGCCGTGAAGAGACTCGGGAGTCTGTGCGCCGCCGGCGCGATCGTCGGCGGCGCGCTGTTGTTGGGGCAGCAGATCCCCGAACCGCGGAAGCAGTTCGGCGCGAGCGTTACCGGCGCTTTCGAAGGCTGGTTTAACAACGAGGACGGCAGCCGCGGTTTTCTCGTCGGATATTTCAATCGAAACATACAGCAGGAACTCGACATTCCCATCGGGCCCAACAACCAGATCGAGCCGGGTGGACCCGACATGGGGCAGCCGACGCATTTCCTTCCCGGCCGGCAGTGGGGAATGTTCGTCGTTCCTGTGCCGAAGGATTTCACCTCGCAAGATAAATTTACCTGGACGCTCTTCGTAAACGGCCAGGTCACCAGCATTCCTCTCCGCCTGAATCTCGATTACGTCATCAGTCCATTCAGTGAAATCGCCGTTAACAACACGCCGCCAGTGATTCGGTTCGAGCAGAACGGACCTTCAATCCAAGGTCCAATCGCAACTCTGGCCCACGCTCCGGCCCGGACAGCTTCCTTGTCCGCACCTCTCGCGTTGACGCTCTGGGTGACGGATGACATGAAGTACACCACCGGCACGAGTGCGCCGCTAACGACGCCACGTCCGCCGGTGACCCTCACCTGGTCGAAATACCGAGGACCTGGTGCGGTGACCTTCGACAAAGCGAAGGCCAATGTTGAGAAGTTGCCATCCGGGAGCGACAATTCGGCCTTTAACGGAAAAGCGATGACGAACGTCAAGTTCAGCGAACCCGGCGACTACGTGCTGCACGTCACCGTCAACGATTATTCCGGTGACGGTGGCGGCGGATTCCAGTGCTGCTGGACGACGGGTCTGGTGAAGGTTTTTGTCCAGCCTTGATCTGCTCTCGCAGGCCAACTACTTCATATTTCTCCAGCAAAATGACGCAGGAGGCCCTCGGCCGGCTATTTCGAACGGGCTGAAGTCATCGAATCAATCATGGCACGAACACAACGCTCTTCCTGTCC
>QHXC01000370.1 GCA_003222815.1 Acidobacteriota bacterium
GACCGCGACGGCAAATCCGAACACGGAGGGCTTCACATCTTTGATCTCGGTCCACGACGCCGCGCCGTCGGTTGATCTGAAGATGCCATTGTGATGCTGCACCCAGAAAACCTCCGGATTGGCGGCGCACTGCACGAGGCAGTGCACGTCCTGAACGTTGGGATCGTACTGCTGTTCTTCGGGAAAGTACTCGGCCCGCATTCCGCGGCCGCCGGGGCCCCACGATTCTCCTCCGTCACGAGTGATCCACACGCCGCCGGTGGAAACGCCGACGCTGACGTGCCGCGAATCGCGAGGATCCACGCATATGCAGTGGATACCGGGCCACTCGGCGCCGTTCGGTCCCCATTCCTCGCGTTTCGGGTGGTCCCACAGCGGGCGGTTCAACTCCCACGACTCGCCATTGTTTTCGGACTTGAACAACCCTCCGGGCATTGTTCCGCACCAGACCACTCCCGGCTGATCGACCCCGCCCGGCGTCAGGCCCCAGATGAGTTTGAGCGACCACTCCAGGGGCTTGCCCATGAATGGATGCGGTTTGGGCGTATACCCCTCGGGCATCGGCGGATACTGCGGCGCGGCGATTTCATGCCAGGTTTCTGCTCGATCGGTCGATCGATGCAGCTTGATACCGAAATGGCCGTGGTTCAGCGCCGCCAGGAGATTTCCATTCCGGGGGTCGTGCATTGTCAGCGTGACGTTGTCGCCCACAAACATCGCGCGGCTGATGGACCAGTTCGACGTCCGGCGGTCCACCGTGAACAGTCCCTTCCTCGTTGATACATAACACCGGTCGCTCATATTATTGATCTATCCTCCAGATAAGGCCTGTATAACGTCAATCATCGAATGTGGTCCTACGGCGTCGCTCAGGCCCTCGCGGTCGCGAACCAACTCGCCGTCGATGAAAACCACCATATGCTGCCGGACCCGGCCCTGCTCGTCGAGCACATACCCGCGCGCTCTTTCGTTCTCCCGAAAGTAGTGGTCGAGCACCGCGCGCAGCGTCGATCCGGAAACCTCACGCGTCGGGCACTCGACGTGGCGCTGAATGTTTCGAGTGAATCTAATCGTCGCCATTTAAGGTTCGTAAGTGTAGCAGAAGAATTCGCACTGTCCAGAGCCTCGACAATGAGTCGAACGGCGCGCGCGCAAATCGACAGCGGACTGAAATTTTTTTTGAGCAGACTCCGGAACACGAGGGACTTTGTTTTGGATTTGGTAAACCGCCGGGCTTGACACCACTGCACCACTGCACCACAATAACAATATGAGATTGACAGTGAATCTTGAACCCGACCTCTATGCCCTTGCAAAGTCGCTCGCCAAGGCGGAAGACTGCACTATCAGCGCAGCCGTCAATCGCTTATTGCGCCGCTCCTTGCCCGGCGGGACGAAAGAGAGTTCGCGGCGTTCCCCCCCGCCGAAGCGCAACGGCTTCGTGATTTCCAGCGGTAGGCAGCCCATCACAGCGGATACCGTGCGGCAGATCGAGGTGGAGGATGACGAAGAGTGACTTGGCTGCTGGATGGCAATGTGCTGGTGGCGCTCCGGGTGGATTCCCACGTGCATCACGACCGCGTGCATCGGTGGTTTGCGACGCTGAAGCGGGACCGCTTCGCCACATGTGTCCTCACCCAGGGTACACTTCTGCGCGTGCATATGAAAACAGCCGCCGACACCAGTGCCGGCGCGGCCTGGCAGGCGTTGAGAGAAGTGGCCGCCCATCCCAAACATGAATGGTGGGGCGATTCATTGAGCTTTCTGAAAGTGCCGCACCGCCACTTGCAAGGTAGCGCGCAGGTCACGGATGCCTGGCTGGCTGAAATGGCACGCCGGCGCAAAGGCCGGGTGGCCACTCTGGATTCCGGTCTGGCCGCCCTGCATGCCGATGTGGCGGTTCTGCTTCCCCTATAAATTGTGAGAATGCCGGTCGAGGCGCTGCCCGGCTACTGTTTGGCTTGAACTGGCAAGACTTTCCTAATGCGACACCTTGAACGCGCTCAGCATAGGTCCCCGGATGCCGGCAGTATCAGAACACCTTCCGGAAAGTAAGATTGATGCGAGCGGTGCCGGTCAGCGGATGCCGCCCCTCCCAGAGCGGAGCGACACCGTGATAGACGAAGCGGGCGGGACCGCCCCACACCGCAATGTCACCGCTTTCGAGGCGCAGGCGCCGTACCGGATCGGAGCGGCGTTTGCCGCCCCACAAGAATACGGCAGGCAGGCCGAGCGAAACGGAGACGATCGGAGCCCAAGCATCCTTCTCGTCACGGTCCTGATGGAGGCTGAGTTTGGCGCCAGCCGTATAGCGATTGATCAGGCAAGCGTCGGGTTCATAATGTGCAAACCCGGCCTCGGCAGCGGCATGTGCAGCGATGTCGAGGAACGCCGCGGGCATCGCCGGCCAGGGTGATCCAGTCTGGGGATCCTTCGGGTCGTAGCGATAACCGGTTCGGTCCGATACCCAACCGACACGACCGCAGTTCGTCATCGCGACCGACATTGTGTAACCCCCAGGCGTAACCAAGTGACGGAATGCCGCGCCCTGCGCGATCCGCGCCACTTCTTCAACTAGCAGAGGCGCTTCGGCAGCGGCGAAGCTGCGCAGCAGCACGGCACCTTCTTCGAGCTGTTCGTGGGAACTCGGCAACGAGTCGCTGTCGAAAAGAGAAGTCATAACCCGGTTCCGGAGTAGCTCCGGCTTGAGGAGACTAATATCATTGTGATCTCACTGAGCACACGAAAATGAATCCCGGCCGCCGGAATAAGATCAAAGCTCAATTCGTCGATCCAATGCTACTCCTGCCATAGATAAATTACCGGAAGGGCCTGATTGGGCGCATATGAAGAATAAACGCAGCGCCACCACGTGCAGACTTGACGCGTGCAACGACTCTTGTTAGCGTTCCGTTCCCGAGGAGGATGTATGAAACGTGTTGCCATTCTTATGATCGCCTGCATGTTTGTGTGGACGCAGGCAACCCCCGCATCGGAAGCTTCGGCCAGCGACGTTCATGGTCACGGCCATGCGATGCCGCCCGGCGGAACGATGCTGCCTTCTCCCGAAACAGCCCGCGACGTGTTGAACGCGACGGGACGTCACGGCGACTGGCTGCGGATTCCAGTGGGAACGGCCGAGATTGTCACATTCGTCGTGTACCCCGATCGAGCCGACAAAGCTCCGGTTCTGATCATCAGTGAAAAAGACCAGCCCATGAGCGACTGGATGCGCGGGATTGCCGACCAGGCCGCAGGCGAAGGCTACATTGCTCTCGTGCCGGATACACTGGCATTCCTGAGCCAGGATGCTCGGATCGATGCCGTGCGAAAGTTTGCGCTGAACATGCCACCGGTAAACGGAAACATCGCGAGCATGACCTTCTCGGCAGAACGTATCGATCTCGGCGACGCCGCGTTCGAACGTTCCCAGCAGGGGTGGACGGACGCGATCAACCTCCTGAACACGCGCCTCGAAAACCATCCCACGTTGATCGCGCTTCCGCCCCACAACCACATGGGACATGAAGGCATCGGCGTCATGGCGACGGCCGAGCCGGGGCCGCAACGCGGCGCCGAGCGTCCGTGCCAGGTCGGCAGCCTCGACTGCAAAGCGGACGGCTATCTCGCCGGCTTCAACTCCGCCAGGTCGACGCTGGCCAGGTCTCCGGTCCGCTCCCAATGGGTGGATCTCCCGGTTGGCAGCGCGAAGCTCCACACGAAGATTGCGTATCCACCGGGCAACGAAAAGGCAGGCGTGATTATCGTTATGTCCGGCGCCACCGGCCAGAATGACTGGCAGCTCGCCGTCGGCGATGAACTCGCCCGGCAGGGATTCATCGCGATCTCGCCGGACCTTCATTCCGGTTTCGGTCCGAATGGCGGCAACTACGATTCATTCGAGTTTCCGGATGACGTCGTGAAAGCCGGCCAGAGGATCAGCAGCGAGGAAGCCATGCGCCGTTACAAGGCAGCCCTGGCTTATGGTTTGAAGCTGCCCGAAGCGAATGGAAAAAGCGCCAGCATCGGATTCTGCGGCGGCGGCACCCGCAGCTTCCAGTTCGCGGTGGAAGTTCCGGAACTGAGCGCCGCGGTTGTCTACTACGGCACCGGTCCAACCGAAGCCGACGTGGCGAAGATCAAAGCTCCAGTGCTTGGTCTGTATGGAGAAATCGATTCGAGAATCACTTCGACCGTCGACGCCACAACCGCCACGATGAGGAAACTCGGAAAGAGCTACGAGCCCCACGTCTATAAGGGCGCGACTCACGCCTTCGTCCAGTATCAGAACCTCGGCGAGAACACCGCCGCGACCAAAGAAGCCTGGCCGCGCACCATCGCCTTTCTCAAAGAACACCTGAAGTAAAAATTCGGGTTTTTGCGAGGATTTTTAGCCATCAAGAGCGGGCGGCCCATTCGCGTAATTCGCGTAATCCGCGGCTTATCCCTTTGGGTTGCGGACTCATTTGTTGCCACTCGCTGCTTTGTCCACTAGAATACGGCCCTCAAAGAACGTTTCATTCCTCGATTTCCAGGAGACCAAATGCGTACTATCGGCTTGCTATCCATGGGAGTGTTGTTGTTACCGGCGGGCGTAACCACGGCGCAGGGCCCTGCAGAGAGTTATCAACCGGTTGCGACAATGGCTCAACTCATGGTGGACATCATTCATCCGGCGTCGAATGACATATTGCTCGTTATCAATCGGGGCGGACCCAAGGACGATACGGAGTGGGCTGCCCTCCGGCGCAACGCGATGACGCTCGCCGAATCCGGAAACCTGTTGATGATGCGGGGCCGTGTCAGGGAAGGTGATTGGATAAAAGACGCGAAGTTGCTCGTGGATGTAGGAACGGCGGCCTACAAAGCCGGCCAGGCAAAAGACGCGAACACCCTTGCAGGGTTAACCGAGCGGGTCGACGCTGCATGTGTCACGTGTCACAAGCAATATCGGCCTAACGTGCATCCTCGGACGCCCTGACTGCCTTCGCGCTTGCTCAGATTTTGGTTATCGGCGAAGCCAAAAACAGCAGCCAGGTAATGGCCGTTGAAGAAGGATTGAGTTATAGAGGAGAATTCGACGTCATGAGGAAAAGTTTTGTCACGTCGTTCGCCACCATTGGGGTTGTGTTTGCTTGCCTGGCCACTTCACAGCCGATTTTTGGCCAGGCACAAGGACAAGGCCGTGAAATATGTTCCCCGCATGAAGGCCGCTGCCTGAATATTCGGCCTCCTAACCTTCCGGCGGCTCCGCCCAATTGGCAGATGCCGCGCACGCGCGATGGAAAACCGGACTTTACCGGCGTCTATGCTGGAGCGGGATTTAATCATCAGGTTGGACCAGGCGACACCGATACGCCGATCATCAGAGGCTTCGACGGCAAGATCATGCCGCCGACCAAGGCTGGCGGAGATGCAATGCTGTTTCGGCCCACCACGGGAGACCTTCGCATTGACGACCCGATCGGGCTTTGCTTGCCGTACGGATTTACATCACAAATCTTTTCTCCCTACGCACAGCAGTGGATTCAAGCGCCCAACCATCTCGTCATCCGTCACGAGTTCATGAATAACTTCTCTCGCGTCATTCCTCTGGATGGCCGCCCGCACCCGAAGGATTTGGAGCCGACCTGGGGAGGCCATTCGGTCGGACATTGGGAGGGAGACACTCTGGTGATCGACACCGTCGGCCTGAAAGAATGGTGGCTTGACAATCCTCACCCGAAAGGGTCGCTATGGCATAGTGACGCAGCGCACATCATCGAGCGCGTCAAATGGATCGCTCCGAGGATCGTCTCTTACGAAGTCACCATGGACGATCCGAAGATTTGGACAAAGCCGTGGACGGAGCAATTTCAAATGGTGCTCCATCCGACATGGGACCTGCTGGAATTCGTTTGCAACGAGAACGATAGGTGCAGCGCGGGGAAATGCACCGAATCGGACGCACAGAAAAAGTAAGGAGGTCGTCTCATGAACCATAAATTCGTGACTGTTATCGCGAGCGGTATTGGCTTGCTTCTGATCTCTGCTTCGTTGTTCGGACACCATTCGGATGCGGCTCAGTTCGACGTGTCCAAGCCGGTTAAAGTGACTGGTGTGGTTAAGAAGGTCGAGTGGACGAATCCGCACATCTGGTTCTATGTCGACGTGAAGGATGAAACAGGTAAGGTCACAACCTGGGGTTTCTCGGGATTGCCGCCGGGAATGGCGATGAGGAAGGGTTTCACTAAAGACACGTTGAAAATTGGCGAGACCGTCGCGGTGCAGGGTTTTCGCGCGAAGGATGGTTCCAACAACGCGTCCGGCTTTGTCCTTACGTTCGCGGATGGTCGACAGGTATTTCCAGGCGCCCTGGAGGTCGGTACCATTCCCGCTGCAAAGTAAACGATGAGCCAATCCGAGCCGCGAATTGCGCGAATGACGCGATGGGGCCGGCTGCCATTAACGCGATCGGTAACGCCAGGAGTTCTGTGCGGCCCATTCGCGTCATTCGCGCAATTCGCGGCTAAAAACCTTTCGACTACGTCATCACCGTCATGAATCTCTCGTTCAGCTCACGAATGTGGTAGAAGATTGCGCGGCCCAATTCTTTCATGGTCCACGTGATAGTCGGCGAATCCGGATAGTAAATGTAGCCGCCGCTAAATACCTCATTGCGATTGCCCGAGGAATCGAAGAAGTAAATGGTTTGTCCCCGCGTGATACCGTGCCGTGTCGGCCCGATGTCGAGAGAGACATTCTTCTTAGAGATGATGTCGGCTGCTCGAAGCACTTCTTCCCATGAATTCAGATAGAACCCAACATGGTGGAACCTGTCCTGGAGTTCCTCATCACGGATAAACGCGATATCGTGAGGTTTTGTGCTGCAGGTGAGAAATGCAGCCATCAATCGATCACCATCCAGCACGCGTTCCGACAATCCGAAACCCAGGACCTTCGTAAACAGTTCTACCGAGCCATCAAGGTCCACGCCGTGAACTTGCCAGTGGTCCATGCGTGTCGGCTGCATCCCTTTGAGGCCGTCAGGCCACGGGGCGGGGTTGACGTCGCCCATTCCGTTGCCGACCCGTTTCTTTTCCGCATAGAGTTCGACATGATGGCCGGTCGGAATCTCAAATCGAATCCGCTCACCGGTCGCTTTGAGCTCGCCGGCAGGAATGTAATCGACTTTGCAGCCGAAGTCTGAAACGGCCTTGGCTAACCGTTCCAGTGTCGCTTTGTTGTCGACCTTGAACGCGATGTAATCTGCTCCAGGGATGTCTGCCTCACGCAGGATAATGCTGTGATGGTCCTGTTCATCCCACGCTTTCAAGTAGACTCGGCCCTTCTCATCACGATCGGTCTCAAGGAGCCCTACCACTTCGGTGTAATGCTTTACCGCAGCTTCCATGTCCAAAACCCGGAGCGAACAGTGCCCAGGCCGGATGACGCCCGTCATTGACATATGTGTTCTCCTTGCGAAACGCGAAACTAAACTTCTTTCGTGCGGCCCAACAGAGCAGCTGCGTAGCCGCAACCAAAATCTGAGTCGCGCAATTCGCGGCTAAAACCCCCGCAAAAATCGAAGAAACTCGGCGATAGTAGTACAGGGCATCCTAGTGCGTTACGCCACCCGCCGGATCTCGGACTCTCTTGTTAAAATCCCCTTCATCAATGGGCGCACAGATTCCCTCCAGGAAACCGTACCAGGCGTTCAGCGTCAATTGCTCTTTCGGGACCCGCTTGAAAACGTGCTTTTGCGAGACCCATGGCGTCTTATATATCGCCGGGTCGTTAATCGTCAGGACCATTTCCAAGGTATCCGCACTCACACGCCGGAACCGCTCCTCCATCCGCATTTCGGCGCTGTGCGGGTATCCAAAATGGTCGAGCCAGGATCTTTCGTCGTATCCCAGCGAGTCGACAAGAAATGTCTCTCCTTCCCACCGCCCGATGTTGTATCCGTACCAGGTCGGCATGAGAACATCGACGTCCTCTGGAAATGTCCGTCTATCCGTCCAGATTTCCCGCAAGGCCCGGGTCCAGGAAAAGAACTGCAGCAACCTGCCGGGAGCCTGAATAAATTCCACCGGTTCCGGCTCAAAATACAAGCGGGGAATACCAGGCGGATTGCAGTCTCCAACCAGGGAATTGCCCTGTGCGGGAGGAACAGCCCGGACTCGGCCAATGTGCTCTCCGTTAAGCGGAGATCCCAACGGGCGGCCGTAAGAAGGTTTGTTTGCATTGAACCTCTTCAGGCCCTCAGGCGTCATCTCGGGGACAATGGGATTGATGCCGCGGTCTCCTTCGCGCTGCCAGACCCCCGTCAGATCATGCGGATCAAATTTCTGCGCGAACGCGATCGATGACAGGACGACGATGGCAACAGGCGCAACAATCAAATTCAAAAATCGATTTCGCATGGTGAACTCCCGTGTCGATATCCGCTTATCTTACGCCCTCACTCGTCGTCGGCGTGTCTCGCTGAAACCGTAAAACCTCCTTACCATCGGGCAAGATGGCTTTGGCGATAACGCCCGCGTGTACACTGGGTATTTTGGAGGGGTAGAAAGTAATGGTGATTTCATCTCCCGGTTTCAGGGTTTTCCTGTTCCAACCCATCCTGGCCCAATTGTAGGGGCTATTTCCTTCGATTGACCAATTCTCGATGTTTCCTTTGTCATCCTTGATATCCACGTAAATTCCAATGTGGGGATTCGCCCATCTGAATTCTGTCACTATAGCCTTGGCAGTAATCGGAGGGACGGTCAAATCGTACGAAATGCCTGTCCCGTGATGCCCGAACGTAAGGCCGGGAAGAATCAGCAGGCCCGCAATCCGAATGATCGATGTAATCCATTTGTTTCTCATGTGATCTCTCCTCAACCCAACGTAGGCATATTCATGCCGGTCCCGGGAGTTCCGGTATCGGGCCAACGGCTGGTGATGGTTTTCGTTCGTGTATAAAATTTCACGCCTTCCATGCCGTAAATGTGCAAGTCGCCAAAGAGTGAATTTTTCCAACCACCAAATGAATAAAACGCCATCGGCACCGGGATGGGCACATTGATGCCGACCATGCCGACCTGGATTTCGTTTTCGAAGTGTCGCGCTGCCCCGCCGGACCGGGTGAAAATTGCCGTTCCATTTGCGTAAGGATTGGCATTGACAAGTTTGATGGCCTCCTCCAACGTGTCGACCCGTAACACCAGCAGCACCGGACCAAAAATCTCATCCTTATATATGGTCATTTCGGGCGTTACGTTATCGAACAGCGTGGTGCCAAGGTAAAAGCCGTTCTCGTATCCGGCAACCTTGAAGCCTCGGCCATCCTTGACGAGCAGGGCACCCTCGCGTTGGCCGGTCTCGATATAATCCTTCACTCGGTCCCGATGGTTGCTGGTAACCAGTGGTCCCATATCCACGCCTGGAACATCACCCGGCCCGATTCGGATCGCTTCGGCCTTGGCATTGAGTTTGCCCACCAACTCCCCGGCAATGCCACCCACGGCCACTACCGACGAGATCGCCATGCAGCGTTCGCCAGCCGAACCGTAGCCCGCCCCGACCAGAGCGTTAGCTGCAAATTCCAGATCCGCATCGGGCAGCACGATGGCGTGATTCTTCGCGCCGCCAAGCGCCTGCACGCGCTTACCGTTTCTGGCACAGGTTTCGTAGATGTATCTGGCAACCGGCGTCGAGCCGACGAACGACACCGCGGCAATCCCACGATGATTGAGGATGGCTTCGACGGCCTCTTTGTCGCCGTGGACCACGTTGAATACTCCGTCGGGGAGTCCTGCCTCCTGAAAGAGTGCGGCCATCTTCATTGAAGCGGAAGGAACTTTCTCGGAAGGCTTCAAGATGAAAGTGTTGCCGCAGGCAATCGCCATGGGAAACATCCACAACGGCACCATGGCCGGAAAGTTAAATGGCGTGATGCCGGCGCAGACGCCGACGGGTTGGCGCAACGTATAACAATCCACGTCCGTGCCGACATTTTCAGAATGTTCTCCCTTCAGCAAATGTGGAACGCCACAGGCGAATTCCACGACTTCAACGCCACGTTCGATGCTGCCGATCGCATCCGGCAGCGTCTTCCCATGTTCTTCGGAGATGAGGCGAGCAAGTTCCTTCACATTGGCCTGCATCAGCGTGAGAAATTTCTGGATCACTCGCGCCCGTCGCAGCGCCGGTGTGTTGCGCCATGCGGGAAGCGCGGCCTGCGCTGCCAGGACTGCGGCATCGATGTCGGCTGCATTGGCCATGGGTACATAACGGATGACGTTGCCGGTCGCAGGATTTGTCACTTCACCCAGACGAGTGCTTTTGGCCGCGGTGGCCTTGCCATCGATCCAAAGCGATACGGTTTCGACCTGCAGATATTTTTCGACTGTCTTGTTCATGTTTCTTACTCCAATGGCGTGGTCTTGAATCTGGCGGCCAGTTTCTCCGTTTCCCTGGCGAGAATGCCGACATCTGCACCGACTGCGACGAACTGGCCGCCCAGTTCAAGCCATCGTTTTGCGTCGGCCTCGACTCCTGTCAAAATCCCCGGGGCTTTGCCTGCTTTGCGGATACGGCGGATAGCGTCATCAATAAGCGGCATCACTTTGGGATTTGCGGTCTCACCCGCATACCCCAGCGAGGCATGTAGATCGGCTGGGCCGATGAACACCCCGTCCACACCTTCCACTGCCGCAATTTTTTCGAGATGGTCCAGTCCGGTTTGCGTCTCGATCTGGACCAGGACGCAGAGTTCTTCATGCGCACGCTTCGCATAATCCTTGACGCGGCCAAAGCGTGTGGCGCGAGTCGTACCAGCCATCCCGCGCAACCCTTGCACCGGGTAACGCGTGTGGGCGACGGCGTTCCTCGCCTCCTCTTCATTCTGCACGTACGGGATAAGCAACGTTTGTGCTCCAATGTCGAGGAAACGCTTGATCGTGACCATGTCATTCCATGGAACGCGCACCACCGGATGCGTGGGGTAGGCTGCGGTGGCTTGCAATTGCGAGAGCACCATGTCGAGCTCATTGGGAGAGTGCTCGGTATCCAGCAACAGCCAGTCGAAGCCTGCGCCCGCTACAACCTCGATGGCGTAGTGATTAGACAGGCTGCACCATAGACCGATTTGGCGGTTGCCGGCCTTGAGGGCGCGCTTGAATATGTTGACTGGAAGTTCCATGTATCTCCAAAACAATTTCAGACGAACTGCACCTTGACACTACCCAGAGGACCAAAGTCGGCATGCAGCGTATCGCCTTTGTTCGCCCACACCGGCCGCGTGAATGAGCCAGACAACACGATGTGTCCCGGCTCGAGCCTTACACCGAACTTGTCGAGCGTATTGGCGAGCCACGCAATGCCCATCGCCGGATGGCCCAGGACACCCGCTGCCAGGCCGGTTTCCTCGATTTCGGAATTCCGATACATTATTCCGCCGGCCCAACGGAGGTCGATTTCGGTAGGTCCTACCGGACGGCCGCCGGTCACAATTCCTGCTGCGGCTGCGTTGTCGGCGACCGTATCGAAGATCTTGCGCGGATTCTCCACGCGGGCATCAATGATTTCAATCGAAGGAACGACGTATTCCGTGGCTCGTAATACATCGATCAGACCTACTCCCGATCCCTTTAATGGCTTGCCCAGCACAAAGGCAAGCTCCACCTCGACACGCGGCACGCAATAGTTGGCATGCGGAACCTTGGCGCCATCAGGAAGCATCATGTAGTCAAACAAATGGCCATAGTCCGGCTCATTGATCTGGGATGACTGTTGCATTGCTTTCGAAGTAAGACCAATCTTATGGCCGATAATCTTCGCGCCAGCCGCAACCTTGTGTTTAACAACCTCGCCCTGGATCGCATACGCGTCCTCAATCGTGATGTCGGGCCACGTTTTTGAAAGCTGCAGAATTGGCTTTCGTTCGGCTTCGGCAGTGATCAGTAGCTGTGCAGCTTTTTTGCGATCAGATTCTGAAAGCATTAGGGCCTCAACTCATTCATCAAACCGTCAATTGAGCGGGCGACGATGATGCCATTCGGATCCCAATGGAATTCATCGACCAGCATCTTCGTAATTTCGTTTTTGCTCTTGGCCTCTCGAACCATTGCGCGAATCCGGTTGCGAACCGTTTCGACCTCGGATCGCCACTTTATCACTTCCGTTATCAAAAGTGCCGTGAACAAAGCTCTCATCAGTCCTCCCGGTTGAGATGTGGGGAGTTGCCGAAGCGTCCTGGTAAGCTCGTAGCCGCGGGCTTTATGCCCGCGGCTACGAGCTTGCTTTGGGATTTTCTCCAAACTATACCGCTTCCCCAATTTTCTAAAAAGCGTACTTCAATGCGAATTGCAGAATTCGAGGATCCAGCGATAGCCGGATCTGTCCGAAAGTGTTGGTGGCGAGACTCTGATTAAATTGCGCCTGGTTGCCTGTACCAAGCGTCGTGTAGGCGACTCCGAACCCTAAACCGCCTCCCACCGAGATGAATGGTGAACCACCCACTTGCCCGCTATTGTTGTTGTGCGTGGACCCCGAAGGTGTGAATTAATTGTGATAAGGCGTTATTCCCCTCCTTGCACCACCGCAAGGAGGGGTGGCTGCGTCATCAAAGAAAATTTGGCGAAGCCACCGAAGCAGACGCAGCCGGGGTGGTTTTCCTTTTGGATTCATCGGAAAACCACCCCGGCCTCGCGATAAGCGTATGCTTCGCGATATTTTCTGAATCGCTCGGCCACCCCTCCTTGCAGTGATGCAGCAGTGATGCAAGGAGGGGAATAGCGCTTGATTCCAATTTTTTCACAGCTCCCCCGTCTGAACTGCGGCGCCCGACAGCGTGATCAGTTCGGTTACCCCACGTCCATTGAGTGGCAATTCCAGAATCCGCTGGTTTTCTATGACATGTCCCACACCCGAGTTCCTGGTTTCCACCATGGCGGCATTCGCCTGAACTTCGACCTGTTCGGAAACCTGGCCAAGTCCCAGTACCGGATTGACCACGGGGCTGCTGCCGACCTGTAGCACAATTCCAGTCTGGACGTAAAGGCGGAATCCAGGCAAGGCCGCCTCCAATTTGATCTTTGACTGTCCCGCTGATCTGTGCTGTACCCTGCGCCCAGACCGTACTTTCCCCCTGAATTCGGAAGCATCGATTGGCAGTCTTACCCTTATCGCGGTTAGTGTCGGCATCTTCCCGCCCGAGGGGCGCGTTGTAAAAGGAAATATTTTCCGTATATTATGAGTTTTCGGAATGACCCTCGATGACCCACATTCCCCTTCCGTCGATTGATGCTCTTGTCGCCTTTGAAAGCGCCGCGCGTCATCAGAGCTTCACACGTGCCGCGGCGGAGTTGAACCTCACACAAGGCGCTGTCAGCCGGCAGATCCGCGTGCTCGAAGATCGGCTGGGATCCTCACTGTTCCAGCGGGTCCGGCAGAGAGTCATCCTCACCGATGCAGGCCGCGCCTACCTGATCGAAGTGCGGCGAATCCTCGATGGACTGGAATCGGCCACGCTGCGCCTGATGACTGTTGGAGAAAGTACGAACGTGCTCAATCTCGCTGTCCTGCCCGCAGTCGCGACACACTGGCTGGTTCCGCGGCTGCCTGATTTCTTCAGCAAACATCCGAAAATTTCGATCAGTTGCGCGATCCGGCTGTCACCGTTCGATTTTGAAACTAACCCGTTCGACGCGGCGATTCATTACGGTTCGGCGATCTGGGCAGGCGCAGTTGCCCATCACCTGATGGATGAGAATATCGTTCCCGTTTGCAGCCCGTCGTTTCGAACATCGCGCCGCATTCGGCGAGTGGAGAATTTAACGCGCATGCCGCTGCTGCATCTGACCACTCGGCCAGCGTGCCGCGCCGCTGATTCAGAGGAGTACGATGAAACCCGGTGATATGCACGGCCATGTTCCGCAAGTCCTGCCGCACTATCGGCTGAGGGACCGACAGCTCTTCTTCATGATCTCGAGACGGCCCAGCATTGAGCTATCGTCCGACGACGTCCTCCTCTATAGCGGCATAGACGGGCGCAAAACTGTGGCCGAGCTGGAGCAGACCCACTCTGGCGCCGGCCACCGGCTCTTGACGTGGCGTGAAGCTGGCATTATCGCGCTGATCCCCCCGGTCACTCCGCCGATGGGCCCACACCTCCTCGTCATCGAGCCCCACATGGACGACGCTGCCCTCAGTGCAGGAGGCCGTCTCATCCTCCGCCGGGGCCAGTGTCGGATCACGATTCTGTCCGTTGTCAGGTGGTCGAACTTCACGTCCTACCTGTTGCTCAAACGGAACTTCTTCGACGTTAGCGCGATCACGGACCTCAGGCTCCAGGAGTCGATCCTCGCAGCCAGGCTTCTCGGTGCGAAGCACTGCTGCCTGGATTGGGCCGACGCCCCGCTGCGTTTCTGGCGGGAGAGGTGGTCGCCCGAGACTGTCGAGAGGTTCAGCGTGGCCCCGGAAGTGTTTGTGTGCCGGTTCCCGAGCCCCGAGGAAGTGTCATTGCTTAGCGAACGATTGATGCACGAAGTGAGTTTTCTGGCACCGGACGAACTGTGGATTCCCATGGGCCTGGGCGATCACGTCGATCATCGCGCCACCAGGAGCGCAAGTCTCATGATGTTGGCCGAGGATCGGCGCCGGTTTTCGGGCATGCCCGTGGTGATGTACGAGGATCTGCCCCACACGGGAGGCGATCACGCGGCACGGATCAGCGCCGCGTTCGCAGCCCGCGGTACCCGCCTGGTTCGCGGTACCGAGGACATCACGGACGTCTTCGAAGAAAAACTCCGCGTTCTCTCCGTCTACGCCTCGCAGTTCAAACTCTCCGTGATAGGACCTCGAATTCGCCGCTGCGCCGAGTGCGAGGGCCACGCTGGCAGCCCTAGTCCGAAGTTCCGGGGGGAACTTCGGTCTAGTGCGGGGGCGCTGGCAGAGGCCTATCACCGCGTCGAGGGGGAGCCTCGTTTGCCGCTCGAGTCGCATCTCTCCCTCCATTGGCCCGGTATGACGACCTTCCGAACGAAGGCACACGCGCTAATCGGGAAGAGGGAGAAATGCCGTCGCCTGGCGGTACTGGCGCTGCCGTCAGGCCGCTTGGGGAGGTGGAAAGACGAGCGGGAATCTTTGTTGGCGGCCTTCCCAAATGCTGATGTCCGTCTCTACGTTGACGAGAGCGTGGCGTGGCAAACCCAGGAAAGCGGCCCAAGCATGTTGAGGCGGCTGAAGGTCGTCCGCAAGAGATGGTGGGGATGGGCCCGCGTCGCAGCGCGTGAGTTCTTTCAGTTTGGGACCCCGACAGTCATTCTGTGGCACGCCTCCTATCAGGCCGATGCCTCGCTGAAGAAAAGGCTCCTGCAGTCGTTCCTCCCGCTCCGATACGTCCTCTTTGCGCAGGCGCTCTCTGACTTCTGCGCCCTGTTGAGCGAGCAGATCGGGAACTTGACGATGTGATTTATAAGCAATTCTGACTTTAGTAAACGCCTGCTTGATCTAGGAGCCTGCTCGTCGAGCCATTCCCTTAGGTAGTTGCCACGAGAACGCCCAAGCGATCGGAGCTATGCGGAATTTTCGCTGCGCCCAGCGCGTTCCTGTATGCTGTAAACAGCAACTTCCTCAAGTGAGCGAACTGAGTGTCAGGAGGCCAACATGTACCGAGCATGGGCCTGTTTGTTTGTGATTCTGTTTGCAGGCATTT
>QHXC01000111.1 GCA_003222815.1 Acidobacteriota bacterium
AGACATGAGTGGAACCCGCAACGATGCCGGGCGTCATGCAGTCTTCGTCCGCTGCGCCACCCACGATGGTGTTGCCGTCCTGGCTGATGGCGATGGCGTAGCCCAACGAATCGCCGTTCTCGGCATTCGAGGCTTTCAGGTACGCCGTCTGTGCCCAACTTGTTCCGGTTCGAGTAAATACGTAGATCGCACCTGTTCCGCGCCGGTTTCTATCCTGAACGCCGTTGATCTCACGCGCGGAGCCATCCTCATCGTACGCGCTCGCGGCCAGAGTATTGCCGTCGGCGCTCAAACCCACCGAGTAACCGAACAGATCGGCCGTGTCGGTATTCGACTGTTTGATGTAAGCCTGCTGTGACCATGTCGTGCCGCTGCGAGCGAAGACATAAACAGCACCGGATCCCGGCTGAGAGTTGTCGTTCTGATCGCCGTTGATGCCTTTCGCTCCGCTGTCTTCACCGATGGCGCCGGCAGCCAGCGTGTTGCCATCGGCGCTCAACGCAATCGAGAACCCAAACCGATCACCTTCCGGAAATTGATCGCCCGTTCCCGGCTCGCCCGTATTGGATGCCTTTATGTAGGCCTGCTGAGTCCAGCTCGTGCCAGTTCGAGTGAACACGTAAACGGCGCCCGCCAGTGGAATCGATTTATCATTCTGATCGCCGTTGATTCCTTTCGCTGCGCTGGCTTCACCGGGGGACGAAACAGCCATAGTATTGCCGTCCTGGCTCAGTGAGAGAACATAGCCGAAATTGTAACTTTGCCCGGGATTCGAAGCCTTGATATAGGCCTGTTGACTCCAAGAACCGTTCCGCTGAACGAAGACATAAACCGCACCGGAACTGTAGAGCGCGGTATCGTTCGGATTTCCGTTGACGCCCTTATTACCAAAATGGTCATCCATCTTGGTGTTCGAAGCTTTGATGTAGGCGACCTCCTTGAGTTGCGGAGTTGAGCCATTTTGCGCGACTCCGGTTGCTCGAGGGAAAACGATCGCAAGGCCGGCCAGCAGGAGCGAAAAATGTCTACGTCCCATTATTGTTTCGCGCCCGCACCGGGTGGTTCGTAGTTGGGTGTACGAAAGATTTCCTTACCCGTATCGGTCATCACAATGTTCGCTTTTTCGGTCATGTTGATGTAGGGTGCACCACTTTTGACACGGCGGCCGGTGATCGTCAGTTTATCTCCAAATTTCAGCGTATTCTTGTTCCAACCGAAGTTCTTCGTCAGTCCGGTTCTTCCGCCTAGTTCGGCTTGCCAACGCACGACCTGGCCCTTGTCATTCGGTATGTCAAGAACGAGGATCGAATGAGGATCGACCAACTGCACCTCAACAACAGTGCCCGTCATAACGACCGTGTTTTCTTCGTAACGTCCTGCGTCTCCATGGTGGGCGAAAGCCGGGAGTGCGGTGAGTAGCAAAATTAAAGCCCTATATTTCATATAAAACAACAATCTCCTTCAACGGCAATTTATGTCATCACGATTTGTACCTTGTGTCAAACACCACGTCTTTTGCGCTGCCAAAAACCTCCACGCGCGAAAACCGTGACTGCACAAGTCAGACACCTCGGCAAAGCGGGTCGCTGGACTGTTTGGATTTTTCATCCGAAATCCCTACACTGCTATGGTGAAGGGGACCAGACCTTCAGTTTCGCGCCGGATGCGGCCGCAGACAGGCGAACGTCGTAGGTCACGAGGGCTGCGAGTTCTCCACCCAATGAACGAGCGGTCGCGAGATGAATAGCATCGAAAGACCGCATCGAGGCGGGCTTGAGAAGAGCGGCATCTTTGAGAATCCGGCTGTCGACAGGCATCCATCCGATTCGATCAAGAACCTTTTGTCCTCGCCGGAACTGCGGAACGGTAGCATCCGCCCGGCGCAAAGCCCTTAACACTTCCGCCCACGCAAGTTCGCTCGAAACCCGAACCGGCCAGTCGCGCAGAAGCTCAAAGAGAACCTTGCTCTCGGGTTCCGGTACGATGATCTTAAGGATTGCGGACGAATCCAGATAAAGGAACTTGTCATTCACAGGCGTTCCTGGCGAAGCTCGTCGAGCGTCTTGGATGCGCGAGTCGATGGCCGGCCAGAGGGCGGACCTAATTTGAGCAGATCGCCTTGCGGCGGTTTCAACCGCCCCTGCTTGATCAGACGTTCTACCGGTGACTCGTCCTCTCGAAGCGGAACCAAAGCCGCCACAGTTCGGCCCCGCTCGGTAACGCGGAACTTCTCGCCGGCTGCAACGCGCCGAAGATATACACTCAAGTTCTGCCGAAGCTCGCGAACGCCTACACTGTCGGACTTATTCATGTAGCACAGTGTAGCACAATTCGACGGGAAGCCGGACGACCGGAGAGAAATGTCACTGATCTCATATTTCATCGATCGCCTGACGCGGCGCCTCGGCACCGATCTGGACAAACCTGGAGCGGTTCTGTCGCGTACTCGGCGCTTTTGATACGGTCCCGCTCCAGTCAGGGCAGAGCAGGTTCGTAACGTTTTCGGTCTGCGCAAATTCGAATGGTACAGGGCAACGGATATTGACAACGCCGCAACTTTTGCAACAAATTTGGCCTTGACTTTGTGCCGAACCGAAATACCATTCAAACTGCTTCAGTCCTTTAAAAAATTTAAGAGTGCAATAGCTCCGGGCGCAAGGACTCGCCGTTCCCATAAGGAGGACTTATGTCAATGTGTCCGTCTCGAAGTGCGTCACGGCTCGCCACGCTCGTCGTATTCGCCGTTTTCCTCTTAGCCGGCGTTGCTCAAGCTCAAACAATCACGGGATCTATCACCGGAACTGTCGTGGACTCATCAGGTGCAATCGTGCCGGGCAGTAAAGTAACCGTCACAAATGAAGCGACCGGGGCGGAACGAACTCTGATCACCACAGAAAACGGAGTATTCATTTTTACGAACCTCGTACCGACGACGTACTCCGTGAAAATTGAGCAGCCCGGCTTCCGGCCGGTGACGCGAACGGGTCTGACGTTGACCTCAGGCGATCGTTTGGCGCTCGGAAACATCCAGCTTGAAGTCGGCCAGACCAGTGAAGCCATCTCGGTAACAACCGAAACCGCAGCGCTCAATACCGAGAGCGCCGACGTGACCGCGACGCTCGGAACTTCTCAGATCAACGATCTGGTGATCAAGGGCCGGGACTTCATGAATCTCGTCAAACTGTTGCCGGGAGTTGCCCAGCAGGGAGGTGGCGACGTTGCGGGAGGCACGTTCGGTGTCCAGTCTCCATCAGTCGGCGGAATCCGGGCAATCTATAACAATTTGACTCTCGATGGGGCCCGAGGGAACGACCCCGGTAGCCCCGCTTTCTTCTCCACCGGCGTCGCCGTAGACGCCCTGAGCGAAATCAAGATCGTGACCAGCGCCTATCTGGCCGAGAGCGGACCCAACCCGGGGGCGAGCATTAAGCTGACCACCAAGTCCGGCACCAAAGATTTTCACGGGAATGTGTATTACTTTAGGCGACACAAAAACATGAATGCCAATGATTTCTTCGTCAACCGGCAAGGACTGAGCGCCTTCCCATACCGGTTAACTACGGCGGGCGTCGCAGTTGGTGGACCGATTTACATTCCCGGCAAGTTCAACGCCGACCGGAGCAAGCTGTTCTTCTTTTCGAACTCGGAAATCACCCGGAGTTTCCTGCCTGCCGGCCTTACCTTCAATGCCCCGCCCTCGGTTCTGCAATATACCGTGCCCACCCTCCTGGAGCGCCAGGGCGATTTCTCGCAAACCCTGGATACCAACGGGCAATTGATCGTGATCAAAGACCCGACGACAGACCTTCCCTTCCTAAACAATAAAATACCGGCAAACCGGATCAACTCCAATGGCCAGAAACTGCTCAGCGTGTTCCCGTTGCCCAATATCACCGACCGCAGTTTGACGGGGGGACTCTACAACTATCAGTTCAAGAATATTCAGGACACTCCCAAGCAATCCCACACGCTGAAATTCGACATTGTGCCGAACTTGAAGGACACGATTTCGTTACGCCTGAAGAAGTGGGAGTCCGATACCAAGAGCTTTACCGGGATCTTCAGTTATACGAACTTCCCGCTCACGTTTTACGATTACGATTTCACCCACGACGACGCATTGGTCAGTTGGACGCGGGTCATCAGTCCGAGAATCGTAAACGAATTCACCATCTCCGCCACGGGCTCCAAGGAAGACGGCACGCCAAGGCCGGGGCGGGAACAGACTTCGGTTTTTCGCCAGACATACGGGATCACATTGGGGCAACTATACCCGGCCTCGAATCCCTATAACCTTCTCCCGCAAATGTCGTTCACGGGTATCCCGAACCCGGTTCTTTTCACCCAGGACCGGCGTGCCCCGATCCAGGCCTCCGAGGAATTCGGGGAGATCATGGATAACCTTAGCTACAATCGAGGGACTCACGCTTACAAGTTCGGTGTTTACTTCCATCACATCTGGACCAACGAAGGTCAACGCGCCAACAATTTCGCGGGGAATATAAGTTTCAACAGGGATGCCAACAATCCCGGCGACACCAATCACCCATACGCAAATGCGATCCTCGGCAATTACCAGTCGTACCAGGAGGCGAGCCGCCGGAACCTGGCCAATGCGGCGGTATACCTTGCAGAATTCTATTTGCAGGACCAGTGGAAGACGACCAAGAGGCTGACGCTCACTTACGGTGCGCGGTTCAGTTCGCCCACATGGTATCACCTGCAAGGGGACCAGCTTGGATCGGCTCTGGTGTTACCGAACTATGACCCCGCGAATACACCGAGGCAGTACGCGCCGGCGATTGTGAACGGCGTTCGTATGGGGCAGGATCCCGTAACGAAAGCGACGGTGCCGGCTCAAGCCATCGGCGCGTTCGTCCCCGGCACGGGCGACCTGGCCAACGG
This sequence comes from Acidobacteriota bacterium, assembly GCA_003222815.1. Lineage (GTDB taxonomy): Bacteria > Acidobacteriota > Terriglobia > 20CM-2-55-15 > 20CM-2-55-15 > 20CM-2-55-15. The sequence continues at coordinate 4,906 of QHXC01000111.1, forward strand.
GGTTGTGACCAACGCAAACGTCTATGCCGGCAAGTACCCGCAGGGCTGGGCGGATCATCCGGAACTTCAGTTTGCGCCCCGCTTCGGTTTTGCTTATGACGTCTTCGGCAACGGCAGCACGGCGATTCGTGGCGGCTTTGGTGTCGGAAAACACGTGATTGGCGCGGCCGGCGCAGCCATCGAGTTTCAGGGCTTCAACCAGCCATACGTCGTCGTATCGCAGCAGTTCAACGGAGCATTGGCGTTCAGCGGAGCCTGCCCGCGCAGATCGTATTGGATGTCGCCTATGTAGGCAACACGAACCGCTGGGTGGAGAGCCAAATGGATCTGAACACTCTTCCTCCTGGCGCTCGTTTCGCGGCGCAAAACATCGATCCCACTACCAACGTTGCGCTTCCCGATAGTCTGATCCGGCCGTATCGGGAGTACAGTTTTCTAACCTATTTGACCAATGATGCAACGTCGAACTACCACGGTTTACAGGTTCAGGTAAACCGCCGCTACGCCCAATCGTTCATGATGGGTTTGTCATATACCCTCTCCAAGTCGTACACGACGGAACCCGGCGCCGCTCAGCGCGACGGGGCCTGCGCCTATAACCCAGGCACAGTCACCAATGCCAATCAATCGGTCACCTGTTTTGTCAACCCGTACGTGCCGACGAAGAAATGGTTAGGAGGACCCCAATACTTCGATCAAACGCATGTTCTGGTAGCCAACTACCAGTGGACTCTGCCCAAGGCGAGCAGACTACTGCCCAATCCAGTGGTCAAGGGCGCGTTCGACAACTGGGAACTCTCGGGAATCTATACCTTTGCGACCGGACAACCAATGTCGGTCACGGTGACAAGTTCCGTATTAGGGGATATTAGTGGTTCGAATATCCTGGCGCGTCCGGATTGCGTCGCGGGTGTGGATCCGAACAGCGGGCCTAAGACCTTTGCGCAGTGGTTCAATCCCGCGGCGTTCGCGATGCCTGCGAAGGGGACATTTGGGAACTGCGGGCCGAACAACTTTCGCGGCCCGGGCATCAACAACTGGGACATGACCCTCATTAAGAAAATTCCGCTGGGCGAGACGCGCAGTATGCGTCTGCGCGTGGAAGCGTACAATGTCTTCAACCATACGCAGTTCAACGCGATCAATACAGCAGCGCGTTTTGACGGCGCCGGTAACCAGATCAATTCCCAATTCGGTCAAGCGATCGGCGCGCGCCAACCGCGGGTTCTTCAGTTGGGAGCCAGTTTGTACTTCTAATATGCGAATCTCAAAATTGCTCGTTATCGTCAGCCTAGCGCTGCCGGCGCTCTACGTTATTCGCCCCTGAAACAGATCAACACGACCAATGTAAGCAAGCTGGTTCCGGCCTGGAGCCTCCAGATGCGGAAAGAGGGTGTGCCGTTCCGGCAGAGCCAGTCGATTCCACTTATGGTGAACGGCGTACTGTATCTGGGGTGGCCGTATAACCACGTCGCTGCGATCGAGCCCGAGACCGGCAAGATCCTGTGGGAATTTACCGGGAACACGAAAGTTCTCACGACACTCGGGTCCATGCGAAGCTTGGCTTACTGGCCGGGTGACAAGCAGACGTCCCCGCAGATTCTATTTGGTACTGAGGATGGCGAGCTTTATTCGATCAACGCCAAAACCGGCAAACTCAACTCCGATTTCGGCATTGAGGGAATCGTCAACCTGAAGACGCCGGAAATTATGAACGGCTTTACGAACTTCCAGTATGGAATCACGTCCGCGCCGTTCATCTATAAGAATCTGGTGATCACCGGCGCCCACGTTGTGGACGAGACCGGATCCAAGGGGCCGGCGGGCGACGTGCGCGCCTGGGATGTGCGCACCGGAAAACTCGTGTGGACCTTCCACACCGTGCCACGGCCGGGCGAGATGGGCCATGAGACCTGGCTCGGTGACGCGTGGAAGAAAATGTCCGGAGCCAACGTGTGGAGCTTTTTCAGCGCGGATGCGGCTCGTGGAATCATCTACCTGCCGCTGGGCTCGGTCAACAACGACTACTACGGCGTGGATCGTCCGGGTCCGAATTTGTTCGCCAATTCCATCGTGGCGCTGGACGCAGAAACCGGGCGGATGAAGTGGTATTTCCAAGCCGTCCATCATGACCTCTGGGATTACGATATGCCGGTTCCGCCCATGCTCTTCGATGTGGTGCGGGATGGCAAAAGAATTCCCGCGGTCGGAGCGATGACAAAGAATACGCTGCTGTTCATGTTCGACCGTGTGACCGGGGAACCGCTCTACCCCATCGAGGAGCGCCCGGTTCCCAAAGGCGATGTTCCTGGCGAATGGTATTCGCCGACGCAACCCTTTCCTGTGAAGCCGCCGCCGTTGGTGCGCTTGAGTTTCAAATATCCGGATGACCTTGCGCAGGTCACACCGGAACACACCGCGGCGTGCCGCGAGCTACTCGAAAAAGTCGGCGGCGGGCGCAACCGCGGACCCTTCACGCCCTATTCGGCGGAGGGAGCGCTGGCGATGCCGTACATATTGGGCGGCGCAACGTGGAGCGGCGGGGCGTTTGACCCAACGCTCGGATACTACATTATCAATACGACGGATTCCGGTGAGATGGGCATCATCCGGCAGCAGGATTCCGACCCCAATGCTCCTGCCGAATCTCCCCGGTTATTCGGACGTCCTGTTTCCAGAGTGGGTCCGAGAGACGGTGGTTCCGTGTCGGTAAAGGGTTGGCCGTGCTGGGCGCCGCCTTGGGGCAGGCTGACCGCGATCAATGTGAACACGGGCGATATCGCCTGGCAAATCCCCTTTGGAACGATGGAAGGAGTCCCTGCCGGGG
>QHXC01000112.1 GCA_003222815.1 Acidobacteriota bacterium
ACTCCAACCGCAGAAGGCGCGAGATATTCTTCAAATTCGCTCTTTAGTACGATCCTGACCTCACCATCAAGCCGCACGAAAGCGACTTCCGAATGTCACGGTTTCTCCCCAAAAATCCCGTCGGCTTACCTGCCGGGATCAGGAGCTTTGCACAAAAAGTCACTTGCTGGTTTCTGAACATCGCCGATTCGCATTCGCCGATCGCCAATGTAGCTGCGTGGCCGTTCCCGACTTTTTGTGCAATAAATCGTTCGCTCCAGATCTGCAAGCATGGAAAAATAGGAATGTGACTTTCCCAACCAGCCCGCTGCAGGTCGAACTGCGTCGAAGCTTGCGTCGAGAACTGGTTCTCGCACGGACGCAAACCGATCGGCTTTTCGAGATGCTTGCGCCTTTGGCGATATACGAAAGGCCGATCCCCGAACGTCACCGGATTGTCTTCTATCTGGGACATTTAGAAGCGTTCGACTGGAATATGATCTGCGGCATGTCATTTGGCGCATCTTCCTTCAACTCCCAATTTGATCGGCTTTTCGCCTTCGGCATCGACCCAATCGATGGTAAGTTGCCGCAGGACACACTGGCAGACTGGCCGCCCCTCGAAGAGATCCATTCCTACAATCGGCGCGTGAGGCACACCGTCGACCGTTTTCTGGACCGCGCGGCGCTCGTCAATTCACGCGAGCCGTTTGTGGAAAACGGCCAGATTTTCCGGGTGGCGATTGAACACCGGCTCATGCATGCAGAAACGTTAGCCTACATGCTGCACTGGCTGCCTTATGACATGAAATGCGCCGGGGACAGACCCCGAATTCCTGCAGGAATTCGCGGTCTCTCCCCAGCCGATGCAGTCGATATCCCCGCTGGTGTTGCCACTTTGGGCCGGGAAACCGATGGGCCCTTTTCTTTCGGATGGGATAACGAATTTGATACCCATGAGGCCTTCGTCCCAGAATTTTCGATCGACACCTTCAACGTCACAAACGGGCGATTTATCGAATTCGTCCGATCCGGCGGATATGAGCAGCGTTCGCTCTGGAGCGATGACGCTTGGGAGTGGATCCAGGTATCCGGTACGCGGCATCCGAAGTTCTGGGTACAACGTGGTGAGGACTGGTTCTACCGATCGATGTTCGGCGAAATTCCTTTGCCACTATCCTGGCCGGTCTATGTCAGCCATGCGGAGGCCCAGGCGTATGCCCGCCGGGCAGGGAAGTCGCTTCCAACCGAGGCGCAGTATCATCGCGCAGCGTTTGGCTCAAGGGATGGTGTGGAACGTCTCTATCCATGGGGCGAGGCGGCGCCTGGGCCCTCTCATGGAAACTTTAACTTTCGGTCGTGGACACCGAGGCCGGTTGACGCCTTTCCCGCCAGCCGGAGCGCGTTTGGTGTTTTCGACCTCATGGGTAACGGTTGGGAGTGGACCAGCACGCCGTTTGGACCTTTTCCCGGCTTTCACCCTTTCCCGTTCTATCCCGGGTACTCCGCGGATTTCTTCGACGGCAAGCATTTCGTTATGAAAGGCGGGTCGCCGCGAACGTCAGCCTTGCTATTGCGACGATCATTCCGCAACTGGTTTCAGCCAAACTATCCCAACACCTACGCGACCTTTCGCTGCGTGGAGAATTAGAGGCCGATTGTCTCGACCGCCTGGACATCCCGTCTCGTCCGAGGAGTTCCAAGCCGATGTGCGCGCCGGTTTGACGAAGACTGGACAAAAGGAACTTTATTCGAAGTACTTCTATGACGATCTTGGGACAGCGCTCTTCGAAGCCATCACGCTGTTACCCGAATATGGGCTGACGCGCGCGGACCTCCGGTTATTGTCGAAGCATGCCGGAGAACTGGCCGAGCGTGTCAGGCATCTTTCGGTTGTGGCCGAATTGGGAAGTGGTTCCGGCGAGAAGGCGTACCGGATTCTTCCTCACTTTGCCAGAGGGGCCGGTCTGACTTACTGCCCAATCGACCTCTCCGGCGCGGCACTAATCCGTTGTCAACGTGACCTGGACGATATTCCGGATCTAACGATCGTGCCGATCCAGGATTCGTACATTGACGGCCTGGCTTCTGCAACCAAACTTCGAAGGGCCGGAACATCGATTCTGGTCTTGTTCCTCGGCAGTTCGATCGGCAATTTCGAACCTCCCGTCGCCGAAGGCTTTCTCGAAACCGTTCGGCACAACCTCAGGCCCGGAGATGTTCTTCTGCTCAGCACGGATCTAGTAAAAGACCTCGATCGAATGCTGGCTGCCTATAACGACGCTCTTGGCGTGACTGCCGCTTTTAATCTAAACCTGCTCAGGCGCATCAATCGAGAGCTTGGCGCCGCCTTCGATCTCGGCCGATTCCGCCACGAGGCCCGCTATAACGAAATCGCACAACGCATCGAAATGCACCTGCGGTCCACCGCCGATCAAGCCGCTTCCATCAATAGCCAGTTGAGAGTCGAATTGCAAAGCGGCGAGACCATTTGGACGGAGAGCAGTTACAAATTTCGCACCGACCAGGTCCGGGTCATGTCGGATCGCGCAGGATTTGACTGTGAGGTTCAATGGGTGGACCGGGAGTGGCCATTTGCACAGAGCGTGCTCCGGGCAAGATGAGTCTTTGTGGCTTGGTGCTTCGCGTCTTTTTGTTTGCACCGCCTACCACGAGTTGACGGAAAGTCCCGTTTGATCGAACAGGCGAAGGACGCCAGTGACAAATGTTCTCGTTGTGCCGCTGAAGAGAACGAATTGTGTCGTGTAACCGCCGCCCTCGACGAAGTGAGGAAAGGCGAGTTGGGTTCTTGCTGTACTCGCGTTTTCATCCACGGACGGAACTGTAGCAATGAGAAAATCACCGCGCTCATTGTTACGTCCTCGTAGGCCCGCCACGGCAACACCGGAAGCGGCCGCTGTTGAAATCCTGAGGACCCCCTGAAAAGACCCGGTCATTTGTTCGAATCCCGGAATCTGACCAAGAAACGCGGCAAACTGTCCGTTGGCTGGAATAGTGACATTACCGGATAGCCCGGCCGGCGTGCCGGATAGTGAGGTCGCTTCCAAGCTGACCGTGATCGATACCGGAGATGGATTCGCAATAGCGATTCCTGTTTGAATGTCAGCTCCCGTTTCCACGTAGGTCCGATAGGCCGTCGCATCAGGTACTGCTCGAACGGAAGCTTCACTTACCGTGAAACCATTTTTGCGAAATGAAAAAATGCCAAATGCCGCGGGCGCATTACCGTTTGCAGGCGGTACAATCCGGATTGAGCCGGTACGAACCATGTCGCCGGAATTCAAGGTCTGCATGCGGTAGTAGCTGCCCGGTGCAATCGTGTAAGACGACGCGGTTGGATTTCCCTGCTCGAAGAACTGGATGCTTCCCTGCATTGGCTGGGTCGACGGATTGACGAGGATCACCTGTGTCGTCCATCCTCCTCCGTCAGCGAAGTGCGGAATGATAACGGTTCCCTGAATCGTTGTTAAATCGACTACCGGCAGCGTACTGATGATGAATTCCGAGCGTTCGTTGATCAAACCCCGCAGCGCAGTAACAAAAATGGGCGCCGAAGAATCGAAGGTAAACGTACCTCTTACGACTGCGCCGGTGCTGAACGGATCCTCGTCGAGAAAACGGGCCATCTGACGCCGGCCGGGGACAAAGAAACTGCCTTGCCCGAAGGTTTTGCCGTCAGCGTCTGTATAGAAGAATGAAATGACGGCAGTCTGATCGCTGGGATTGGCGATGGCCAGACCTGTTTTGGCGCCTCCGTTAATTTCTGCGTAAAGGACTCCGTGCTGAACCGGCGCCGTTGCCGGCACACTCGCCTCGGTCACGGTCACGCCGTTCTGCCGATACGTAAAGATGGCGATTCCTTCCGGATTTGGACTGCCGATATCCGGCTCGACAACGCCGTACCCCGCATAGATAAACTTCGCGATATCTCCCTTCGTTACGGAATAGCCTCCGAGGTCATTGATCGCAAAAAAACTTTCCGTCGAACGTTGCGCGATTTGATCGATTGTGAAGCCTGGCCGGCGTCGCGCAAAATCGAGATTTGCGGAGACTTCGGCTTCAAATCGGGCGTTGGTGCATGGGCCCTGGACAACGCCGTCGAAGCACAATTTCAAGGTGTCTTCATATGCAGCGTTGCGAATCTGGTTGTAGATTCGGCTGATCTCCGATTCCAGCCAGCCGCCGTTAGCATTGACAATGGCAACGACCTCTCCCAGCGCATTGAAATACGCTGCCCGCGCACCCGGAACGTTCATCGCCCGGCGAATCAGGACATTTTTGCTGGCATTGACGAGCAAAGGAGTCGCCTCGCGGTTCGTCTTGTTAAATGGTCCGCCGAAAGTCAGGTCCTTATCCTTGGGGATGAATTGAGAAAGAGTCTTCTTCTCGAACCGGTACAGATCGAAGTTGTTCATCCCTGTGAGAATGCCGTCGGTCTCGGCGATAAAATCTTCGACAGCCAGATGCTTCATGAAAAGCGGCAGGTCCAGGTAGGGCGCCATCGCCGATGCGAAGTCGGCATCCGAAGCCGTGTTCATCGTGTGAATCATCGCTTCGATCGGAGCGGGGTTCGGATCTTTCTCGTGGGTCTTCGGGTCAAAGAAACGGGGGGAATACAACGACGGGTCCGAACCGAGATATTCGAAGTGGTAATTGGTCGGACTTTGATACTCGTAAAGATACCCATCGTTCTCTCCGTAAACCCGCTGAAGAAAATCTTTATCGATAGACTCGATCAGGGTATAAAGCCCGCTGTATACGTCGTTGACATACAAACGCGCGTTCACCTCCCGCGAAGCTGGCAGGCCCATCTTGGAAAATAATTCCATGGTGAGGCGCTCCTTCATCATCGAAGCGTCCTGGGCCATGTTGTCGAGCCCTAGCGATTTGAGTCCAAGAAATTCCTGTTTCGCTTCGTAGCGGTTGAAGTCGATGCGCAGGCCCGGCTTCGTCCGGTTCCGAGTTGACGCGCCCCGCTGCCGAACACCGACATTCTCGACCACAAGCCCGCGCCATTTCAGGTTGCCTGGATAGTACGTGTCGGAACCGGGATTTGCCTTGAGCGCCTCCCAGTCTGTCGGATTGATCTCCAGGCGGATCTCTTGCAGAACATCACCGTTGAAAAGGTCCCCCGACGATTGCCCATACGCTGCAGTCGACCATGTCAGAAGCAGCAGGATAAAAAGCGGGTTACCAATCCTCCTGGCTGGTTGAACGCACACTTTGATCATTGTCTGACTTGCTCTGTGGTCCTGCCCCTAAATCTTAAGCCATTGCCTTTGTATTGACGTAACGCAATGAAAAAGAGCGACATTAAAATGGCAAACTGCCGCACAAATCAGCGTCCGAGAGTCGTGGTAATATTCCGGCGTCTCGATCAATTTCGATGTTTGGAGGTAAATGCGAGTGAGAGTTTTTGTTTGGATTTGCCTGATGGCGTGTTTCCTAATGACGGCATCTGCTTTTGCGCAACGTGGTGCAGCAGATCCTCTGACCGGCACGTGGACGGGCGATTGGGGCCCGACTCCGAATGACCGGAACAACGTCACAGTCCAACTCAAGTGGGACGGAAAGGCCCTGACAGGAACAGTGAATCCTGGACCTAACGCCGTCGCACTGCAAAAGTCCACGTTCAACTCCAAGAGTGGCGCCGTTCACATGGAAGCCGATGCGAAAGCCCCCGGCGGGAGGACGGTCCACTACTTAATCGACGGCAAAGTGGACAGAAATACGATGACCGGGAGTTGGAACCACGATAACCGCAATGGCGATTTCAAGATTACGAAAAACTAAGGCTTCACTCGAAGAATAAGTCAGCATCTATAGGAATATAAAGACACAAAGGCATAGTCCGGCAAAAGCCGCTAACCCAAAAAATCTGAGCCGCGGATTGCGCGAGTGACGCGAGTGTTTCCGAGCCCGTCTCACAAGCTGTTCAACCAATTCGTCATCGCGGCCGTCACCGCTCCGGGCTGTTCCATGGTGGACATGTGGCCGCAGTCTTCGATTACAACCAGGCTGCTTTTCGGAATCAGAGCGGCGATGGCCTCGTGCGTCGTCAAGGGACTCCAGGCATCCTGACGGCCGCACAGGACCATCGTTGGACAATGAATGCTTCTCAAAACCGGCGTCGCGTCCGGCCGGGCCAGTAGCGCTTGGATTTGCGCGGCGAAAATTTCGGGCGTTTTGCGAGCGATCATGTTCAGGATCGCTTCAATGAGCAACGTATCCGAGCCTCCGTTATCCTTTGTCCGCGGTAGATATGCCGTATCCAGAGCCGCCAGTCCGACCACCCGATCCGGCGCGCGGCGCAATACTTCAAAGGCCACGCGGCCGCCCATGGAATGGCCCGCGAGCGCAAATCGCGACGGCGTGCGGTCGAGCAACGCCTCTGCCATCTTTTCGAGCGAATCGTTCACTCCATGATCGACAATCGATACACTGGTCAAAGCTCGGAGCGACCCTGCCTGGTGTTTCCAGGCATCGCCGTCGCAGACCAATCCCGGCACGAGGATGAGATGAGGCAAAGACACCACGATATTGTGCACTAAAACGTTTAGCCGCGAATTGCGCAAATGGCGCCAATGACCGATTCGCGTAATCCGCATAATCCGCGGCTCCGGTTTCCCAGAGGTGGGCTTGCGCAAGCCGGCGGCTGGAGGTATTGTTTTCAACGTGAGAATACATCTTAACTTGATCCTATTTGCGATGTTGACGGCACAGTCAGGCTCAAAGACGACCGCCGTGGTTAACGGTGAGATCATTACCGAAGAACAGGTGACCCAAGCGGCCGGCGCCGACCTGCACAAGCTCGAGACACGCCGGCCCCAGGCGGAGGCCACTTATGCGCAAGAGAAGCTCTTGATCATGCACAAAGCTCTGGATTCGATCGTAGAAGATAAGCTATTTGCGGCAGAAGCGGCCAAACAAAAAATCACGAAGGAAGAACTGATCCAGAACGAGATCGAGAGCAACATCGAGGTCCCATCGGACGAGGAAGTCGCCGCTTTTTACGAGACGAATAAGGATCGCATTCCGCTAGCGCGTGAGCAGGCGTTGCCCCAGGTTCGGCAGTACCTGATTGAACAAAGTAGAAGGCAATTTCGCGAACCTTTGATCCGCCGGCTG
>QHXC01000113.1 GCA_003222815.1 Acidobacteriota bacterium
AGTATATGAACCGGATTCTCGAGATGAATCCGGCCGAACAGTACGCATGGGTTCAGCCAGGTGTCGTCTGCGATACGCTCCGCGATGCTGCGGAAATTCATCGGCTCACCTGGGGACCCGATCCTTCCACGCACAACCGGTGTTCTCTGGGCGGCATGATCGGCAACAACTCATGCGGAACTCATTCGCTGCTCGCAGGAAAGACGGCCGATAACATTCAAGAACTCAAAATCCTCCTTTATGACGGCTCGCAACTGACCGTGGGGCCCACCGAAGCGCAGGAACTCGATGCCATCATCGCAGCGGGAGGACGCCGCGGCGAAATTTACCGCGCTTTGCGCGGGATTCGGGATCGGTATGCGGACCTGATCCGTTCGAAATACCCGGACATTCCGCGACGCGTGTCGGGCTACAACCTCGACCAGTTGCTTCCCGAAAACGGTTTCAACGTCGCGCGGGCGCTCGTGGGAACAGAAGGCACGTGTGTTGCCGTGCTCGAGGCAAAGGCCAGGTTGATTCCAAGTCCGCAATACCGCTCATTGGTCGGCCTCGGTTACCGCGACGCGTTTGCCGCTGCGGACCACGTCCCGGAGATTCTTGCCCTCGATCCGATCGGCCTGGAAGGCTTCGAGGGAGCTATGATCGACGGACTCCGGCGGAAGGGCGCACCCAATCTCGAATTGATTCCCGAGGGCCGGGGTTACCTGCTGGCCGAGTTCGGAAGTGATGACCCGGGCACTTCTGAACAACGCGCGCGTGGGCTTATCGAGCGTTTAACGCGGCTTCCGGATCCCCCGAACATGCGTCTTTATACTAAGACCGAGGCGAAAGCCGTGTGGCGCATTCGCGAGTCCGGACCGCGGGCGGCCGGCGGCGGGCCCGGCATGCCGCCTCGCTTCGAAGGATGGGACGACGCCGCCGTTGCTCCGGACAGGCTTGGCCCCTACCTGCGGGAATTGCGTCAGCTGTTGGATTCCTACAACTATCAGGCGGCGTACTACGGTCACTTCGGCCATGGCTGCATCCACATGCAGGTCAGCTTCGATCTGTTCACCGAGCAGGGAATCCGGAACTATGCCGAGTTCATTGAGCGCGCCGCCGACCTGGTCGTGAAATACGGGGGCTCGCTTTCGGGAGAACACGGCGACGGACAGGCCCGCGGCGCGCTGCTTCCGAAGATGTTTGGTCCGGAACTGATGCAGGCTTTCCGCGACTTCAAGGCCGTCTGGGATCCGCAAAACAAAATGAATCCGCACAAGGCGGCGGTGGATCCGTATGCGCCCACGGAGAATCTGCGGTTAGGCGCGGATTACAAACCGCAGGATCCGCCCACGCGCTTTGCTTTTCCGGATGACCAGGGTTCGTTCGCCAAAGCTTCCCTACGGTGCATCGGTGTCGGCGCCTGCCGCAAAAGCACTGAGGGCACGATGTGCCCGAGCTACATGGCGACACTCGAAGAGGAACACAGCACGCGAGGGCGCGCCCGCCTGCTGTGGGAGATGCTTCAGGGCGAGGTCGTCCAGGATGGCTGGAAAAGCGAGCAGGTCAAACAGGCCATGGACCTGTGCCTGTCGTGCAAGGCCTGCAAATCGGAGTGCCCGACGAACGTCGACCTGGCAACGTACCGGTCCGAGTTCCTGTCGCACTATTACGAGACGCACTCGCGCCCGCTGCACGCTTACGCGTTCGGCATGATCGACCGGTGGGCACGCCTGGCTTCGGTCGCGCCGCGCCTGGCGAACTTCGCCAACAATGCGCCGGGTGTTCGTCAGATCCTCGGTTCCGCTCTGCATCTGGCTCCGGAGCGGCAGATCCCTCGCTTTGCCTCGCATACGTTCCGGCAGTGGGCTCGCCGCCGGCGTGTTCCCGATGCCGCCATGGCTGGGGGAACCAGCAACCGAAGCAGGAAAGTGATCCTGTGGGCGGATACTTTCAACAACTACTTTCATCCGCACACCAGCGAAGCCGCGTACGAAGTGCTGACTAACGCGGGCTTCGAAGTGAGTGTGCCCGCCGGACACCTTTGCTGCGGGCGGCCGCTCTACGATTTCGGCATGATCGACCGCGCGCAATCGTATCTGCAGGAGATCCTCCGGAAACTGGCTGGGCCCATCGATGCCGGTGTCCCGATCGTCGTGCTGGAACCGAGCTGTGCCTCCGTGTTTCGAGACGAACTGCGCAGCCTGTTTCCGTCCGATGACCGAGCCGAACGCTTGCGGAAACAAACCTTCGTGCTCAGCGAATTCCTGGAACGGCAAGCCCCGCACTATGTGCCTCCCAGGTTGAACCGGGAGGTTCTCGTCCACGGTCATTGCCACCACAAGGCCATCCTCAAGATGACTGACGAAGAATCGTTGCTGAAGAAAATGGGTGTCGAGGTGCGCGCCCCCGACGCGGGCTGCTGCGGGATGGCAGGCCCGTTCGGATTCGAGAAGAGCAAGTACGACGTGTCACGGGCCATTGGGGAGCGCGTGCTCCTTCCGGCCGTGAGGGCGGCTGCGCCGAACACCCTGATCGTGGCCAACGGATTCAGCTGTCAGGAACAGATCGCGCAGGGAGCCGGCCGACGCGCCATCCACCTGGCAGAACTGATTCACATCGCGTTCCAGTCTCAGAAGTAAGGATCATGCTGCATGGTGACGAGAGCTCATGAAAACACCGCTTATCTGCGTGGGATATAGAGTGCAAAGGAAAGCTAAAAGGTCAATGCATTGAGGAAAACATCCGTAGACACGCCGCATCTCACATCGTAAAAAAACAGTCATTTCCACGTATTTCTGCACTGATGGGAGCCAATACTCTAGCGTTAGCCTAAATGTAAGGACAGCCGCCTCAGAGACGCTTTCATCATATGAATAGAGCATTGAAGCGGTAAGGAAGGTTGTGCGTAGTGTGACTCGTATGATCGAACGTAACGCCAATGTTCTGATGGGCGCTTCCGACACGATTTCCGCGTTGCTAGCCGACGTTGACGGTACGCTGGTTACGAAGGCGAAGGTCCTCACCAAGGGTGCGATTGAGGCCGTACGACGGCTCCACGAGAGCGGCATCGCTTTCTTTATTACCAGCGGACGACCTCTTCGCGGCATGCGCATGTTGATTGAGCCTCTCGGGCTGAAGGCGCCGATGGCCGCATTCAACGGCGGCATGATCGTGCGCCTCGATCTTTCGGTAGTTGACGAACGTCCGCTACCCGACGACATCGTGCCTGACGTCATCAATACGCTTCTGGCGCACGGTCTCGATGTTTGGCACGTCTCTGCCGCGCGGTCACAGCCCTATTACCTCGACGTGACTCATCCGACGGCGAACAAGGGCACCGTGATCGAACGGCTTTCGCAATTTTTGAATGTACCGCTGGAATCTATTGCCACGATAGGCGACCAGCCTAACGACGTGCTGATGTTCAAGCTGAGTGGTCTCAGCATAGCGATGGGCAACGCGAGCCCAGAAGTGCAGAGGCAGGCCAATTATGTGACGACTTCGTATGAAGACGAGGGTTTTGCCAATGCAGTGGAGCGTTTCGTCCTGCCACGGGCAGCCCTGCGGCGGAATCAATCTAAAAAAGACGGGAAAGGATGAATGGGTATGAAAGCCACGCAACTCCTCGAGAACCTGGGACAGAGCCTCTGGCTTGACAATATCACGCGCGATCTCCTCGACAGCGGTGCGTTGCAGCACTATATCGACGAGATGTCGGTCACCGGACTCACCTCGAACCCAACTATTTTCGACCACGCCATCAAAAGCAGTCCGGCGTACGACGCCAGCATCCGTGACGCGCTGTCGAAAGGCAAGGCCGGGGAGGAACTGTTCTTCGACCTGGCGCTGAACGACATTACGCGTGCTGCCGACCTGTTCCGCGCAATCTACGACCGGACCAACACCGTTGATGGTTGGGTATCGCTGGAAGTCTCGCCGCTGTTGGCCCACGACACAGCCAGCACCCTTGCGGCAGCCAAACAGTTGTTCGCACGTGCGGCTCGCCCCAACCTGCTTATCAAAATTCCGGGCACCAAGGAAGGTCTGCCGGCCATTGAAGAAGCGATCTTCTCGGGAATCTCCG
>QHXC01000114.1 GCA_003222815.1 Acidobacteriota bacterium
TGGGTGGGGGACAAAAGCAACTGGTGCTGATTTCCGACTTTCAGCGAAACGGCTGGAATCGGTCGAGCCGGGAAAGCGTGATCGGAAGCGATGTCAAGACCGAGACCGTCAACCTGAGCGTCGAAAAACCGACCAACGTGGGAATCGATAGCGTAAGTGTGGATCAGACCAGTTTCACGCGAACGTATACCGGCCGCGTGATCGCGCGCATCCACAATCACCGCAAAGACGATGCCGTGAGTGTTCCCGTTTCGGTAAGTCTTGGCGATAAAGAGACGGCGCGCAAGACCGTGAACGTTCCTGCGAACCAGACGGCGCTCGCAGAATTTACCGGCTTCGATCTTCCGCTCGGATTTTCAAAAGGCCGTGTCCGCATCGAAGCTCAAGACCCGCTGATGCTGGACAATGACTTTCTGTTCGCCCTGGAGCGGCGCGAAAAACTGAACGTCCTTGTGATTGATGCCGGCCGCGCGAAGCAAAGTTTGTATCTACGCCAGGCGTTCACGTCGTCGCCGGACCTGCCGTATGAAGTAATGCTCATGCAGGCGCAGAGTGTGACGCCGGAAGAGGTTGCCCGGCACGAGGTGGTCGTCGTCAACGACGTGCCGCGGCTCCCGGACAAAGTCCGCGAACGTATGGATGAGATGAGAAAGAGCGGGCAAGGCCAGTTGATTATTCTTGGCGAGAACTCCGACATTACCTGGTGGAACAGCTATGGAAAGCTCCCCGCGAAATTGGTGCAAAAGATTTTCGTGGCGAAAGATCGCGGCAGATCGTCGGTTTCGCTGACCACATACGATCGCAATCACAACATATTCAAGCCATTTGAGAAGAGCACCAAACTCGTATTGAATTCGGCGCAATTCTTCGCATACGTCGCCATCGAAGCCAAGCCAGCGGCAACGGTTCTTGCCAAATACGAGGATGGATCCGCAGCGCTCGTGGAATCGTCGAAGGACGATCATGGGTTGCTGGTATTTAACTCAACGGTAGATAACAAATGGAATGACCTTCCTCTGAAACCGTCGTTCCTTCCCCTCTTCCACGAAATGATCCATTACCTGTCCCGGTACAGCGAAAGCCGAGGCTGGTACGTGCTTGGAGAAGGAATACCGGTTGTGGGTGGACTCGCAAGCGCTGCGGCGGCCGTCATCGATCCCAATGGCGACAGACAGGCCCTCGGAAACCTGAGCACCGGGCAAACTCGCTTTTTTACACCAGTTAAGCCTGGATTTCACGAAATCCGGGTCGGGCCGGATACCAGGTTCGTTGCGGTGAATCCCCCCTCCTCGGAAAGCAATCTCGAAAGCATGCCGCCCGAGGATCTGTTGGCCAGCGTCCAGCGTACGCAGGGCGAGGCCCAGCAGGCCGGACTCTTCGGGGACGAGGAGAAAGAAGACTACGCGAGGCGCCAGACCGGGTGGTGGTATTTCTTATTGGTTGCTTTATTGGCGGGTATAGCGGAAATATATATAGCGAACCGGGCGTATAAGGCGTCCTGAGGGAGGCCATTCCAACCGAAAGGGAGAACACGAATGAGACCAAACGAAGAGTTGCTCCAAAAGATCGGCATTGTCAGAAGCAGATGGAAGGCGTTCCTGTGGGTTCGAGGGCTTTCGTGGGTCTTGGGCGTCATGGTTGTCTCGCTTCTGATCGGTTTCGCGGCCGCGAATTCAACGGGCTTTCCTGGATGGGCAGTAACGGTGCTGCGGCTCGGGCTCGTAGCGGCTTTTGTTTTCACATTGGTAAGGCGTCTGATCCTGCCGTTGCGGAGAACGCCTACGGATACTCAACTCGCCCGGTTTGTCGAGGAGAAAAACCCCGGACTCAAGGATCGCCTTGTCAGCGCCGTTGAGGCTGTTCAGAAAGCTAAAACCGAGCAGGTGGCCTTTGTCCATTTGCTGACCAAGGACGCTCTCGATCGGACCAAGCACGTGCGCTTTCGCGATCAGGTCAACAAGCGCAAGTTCGGCACGTTCGCCGCGTTGAGCGCCGTTTTCGCTGTGTCCCTGCTGATCAGCCTTTACATTTCGTCGCTGTTCTTCCCTATCGGAAGCGTAAGACTCCTTGCCTTCAAGCCGCCGGCGATCGATGCGTATGAGTTGAAGGTCACGCCGGGGGACACGACGGTTCCACGCGGCAGTGACGTCGTCATTCAGGCCATTGCGCAAGGCTTTGACCCGCAGCGCGCTGAAGTGCATTTGCGATACTCGAATGGCACGCAGTGGGAAGCTTCGACTATGGAAGTAACACCCCAAACCGTTCCCACTTTCAGGCACCTGGTTTTTAATCTGCAGGAACCCGTGCATTATTTTGTGGAAGCGGGTGGATACAAGTCTAAAGAATTCACGATCGATGTTGCGGACCTCCCGCGAGTCGAAAAGCTGGACTACACGTACCACTACCCGGCCTATACCGGATTGGCTGTAAAGAAAGAAGAGAATGCGTCAGACATGGTGGCCCTGAAAGGCACCGAAGTTGAAGTCGTGGTGACCGCAAGCCAGGCGCTGTCTGGAGGGCGCATTGTCTTCGCCGACGGTAAGGCGATACCGCTTCAACCCAGCGGCGAGAAAATGGCCACCGGCCGCGTGACCGTCGATCGAACGACGACGTTCCGGATCGAGCTCACCAACACCGATAGACAGAAATATCTCGGGCTCGAAGAGTTCTCTATAGAAGCGCTCGACGATCAAAAGCCAATCGTCGAGTTCACGAAGCCCGGACGCGACACCAAGGCGACCAAGGTCGAAGAAGTCTTCACGGAGCTGCGCGCAGAAGACGACTTCGGAGTAAACCAACTCGAGCTGTATTACTCCGTTAACGGCTCTCCGGAGCAGAAAATTGAACTGTTCACCAACAAAGGGGAGAGTCCGAAAGAGATCTCGGCAGCACATACGTTCTTCCTGGAAGAACACGATCTGCAACCCGGCGATTTCATCACCTACTACGGAAAGGCCGTCGATAGCCATCGTCCAGCGAACACCGTATCCACGGATATCTACTTCATCGAGGTCCGGCCGTTCGGACGCGAATATTACCAGGGACAGCAAGGTGGAGGCGGCGGCGGTGGTGGAGAGGATGATTCCGCCGAAGCGCTGTCGAAGCGGCAGAAAGACATCATTGCGGCCACCTTCAAGCTGATCCGCGACAAAGCGAAGTTCCAGACCAAGGAGTGGACGGACAACATCCATGCTGTGGGCGCCAGCCAGTCGAAACTTAGCGAGCAAACAAACACCTTGATGCAGCGTCTTGCCCGGCGCGGCCTCAGCGGCCAAAGCAAGACCTTCAAAGATCTCTCGGAAAATCTCAAGCAGGCCATCGAACAGATGGGCCCCGCCGCCGAGCAGTTGAAAAATGAACAGGCCGATGCGGCTCTCCCCTATGAGCAAAAGGCCCTTCAGTACCTTATGCGAGCTGAAGCCCTGTTCACCGAGATCCAGGTCACGATGGGAAATCAAGGAGGTGGCGGGGGTGGTCGTCAAAGCGCCGAGGACCTTGCGGACCTGTTCGAACTGGAGCTCGATCAAAATAAGAATCAGTACGAAACGCTCCAGCGCGGCGAGATGCAGCAGAACCCGCAGGAGATCGATGAAGCCATTCGTAAGCTAAAGGAACTTGCGGAGCGTCAGCAAAAGCTCATGGAACGAAGGGCGCAACAGGCTCGGCAGGGGGGGTCCGGTGGCAGCGACCAGATGACGGCTCAGGAATTGCAGAAAGAAACTGAACGTCTCGCACGGCAGCTGGACAAACTTTCACGTGAGAACAATGACCGGCAGATGGCTGACGTGAGCCGCTCTCTACAACAGGCTGCTCGCAACATGCAGCAGCAGGGGCAGAGCGGCACTCCTCAGCAGCAGCAACAAGCGGCTCAGCAGGCACTCGAACAACTCCAGCGCGCTCAGCGATTGCTGACTCAGGGCCGCGGGGGCAACATGGATCAGCAACTGGCGCAATTGCAGCAACAGGCGAAGCGGCTGAGAGAACAGCAGAACAAGATCGCGGATCAAGCCGAGCAGCTCGCCGCGACTCCGAATAATGATGGCAAGCGCCGGGCCCAGGAAATCAACCAGCAAAAAGATCCTGTTCAGTCGGAATTGAAGTCGATGACCGATGGGCTCGAGGCCTTGAGCAACAGTCAGGAAAACCGGGACGCCGCCAACAAGGCCCGTAGCGCCGCAAATACGATCAAGTCGCGAAATCTGCAGGGCCAAATGAATCAGAGCAGGCAGTTCCTGGACAACGGCTATTACAACTACGCGGCACGCAATGAGCGCGAGATCGAAAAAACTCTAGGCGATGTCGAAAAACAGATTGGCCAGGCTGCATCGGCGGCGAATAACACAGAAGAGAAAAAATTGCAGAACGCGCATCCAAACCAGCAGGGCCAGCCAGGGCAACAAGGCCAACGGGGTCAGGAAGGGCAACAGGGTCAACAGAACCAGCAGAACCAGCAGGGTCAGCAAGGCCAGCAGGGTCAGCAAGGCCAGCAGGGTCAGCAAGGCCAACAAGGCCAGCAAGGTCAACAAGGTCAGCAGGGCCAACAAGGTCAACAGGGCCAGCAGGGTCAACAGGGGCAGGGTGGAGGCCAGCAGGGCGATTCGCGCAATGCGCAGGGGCAGCAGAATGGCCGTGTTGGACCGTACGTCGGCGCACAGAACTATGGCAACGCTACGGGACCGGGGAATTATGATCCCCGCCAGTGGTCTCGTGAACTGGGAGAACGGCTACGTGAGATTCAAGACATTCAGAACGAGCTTGGCCGTAATAATCCGCTGGCGAATGATCTCAACCGTATTGCCGGTGACATTCGCGCCCTCATGCGCGATCCGAGGATAGGAAATCCACAGGAAATCGAAAGGCTGGCACAACAGATCATCGATCCGTTCAAGTCTGTCGAACTCGAGCTGAGCCGTTCGTTGGAACTCCTGTTGGCGAAGGAAAACGTTCGTTCGGCTCAGGAAGAGGAGATCCCGGCGGTCTACAAGAAGCTGGTCGAGGAGTACTACAAGAAGCTGTCGAATACGAAGCCGTAATCAACACAAAGACACAAAGGCACAAAGAAGGCCGCGATCAGAGTTATCTGGCGCGGCCTTCGTTGTGTGTTGGCGCCTGTCGTCCGGGCCGGGACCGGAGTTGGTAACGTCAGACTTCGCCGCTCTTCTCAAGGCAAATCGTATCCCGAAGGAAATGGTTGTCCTGCGAGCTCTGGCGCTCAACCAGACATCCTATCTCTTATGCGGATGTTTTTGCGGCAGCCGTAGCGTGCGCAATCGGCGCTACAATGATGACCGGTGATCCCTAGCTCATCCGACCGAAGGATGCTCACGTCCGGACAACAAAGCGGCCATGTTTGATGACCCAACATCGCTTAGCGCATTCGTTAAATCGCTGGCGCACACTCTTGCTGAAGGGGTGCGGCGGAACAAGTTGGCAGCCGGTCTTTCGATACTCACTCTGATCCTTTCTACGGCGCTCAGTCTTACCAGCGAATTCGACGAGCGACCCAGGTACCGCCAGACCATTCTTCCAGAAATCCAGCGAGCCGAAGAGCAATTCCTTCGAGCCATGCAATACGCCGAGCACGCCCCCAGTGACGATTGGCGTCTCTATTATTTCATTACAGCCCATCGCAGTGCGAAAGACGTGCTTCGCGTCGCGAAATCGCAATATCCCGTCACGGCCAAAGGCCGAATGGCTCACGATGCCTTGATCCGCTATTACGAATTCGTCAATGAAGAACTCGCCATCATCCGGACTGAAATGAGCTTGCACGAAGGGTATGACTACATGGCCGAATGGAATCGACGTGATGCTGATTTCCTGGCTGTTCGGGAACAATGGGCTCGGTGGGCGAATGAAAACGGGGCGGCGCTTAGTCCGTTCCCTTAAACAAGCCGGGCACGATCGTGTGGAATTCCGCAAGCTTGAAAGGGAAATTCCCAATTACTGGATCTAATACAGCGGGAACTTATCGCACAACCCTTTCACTTCGTGCAGCACGCGCTTTTGGACTCCCTCGTCATGGATCGCGTTCAGCACGTCGGCGATCCAGTCGCCGATGGCTTCCATTTCGGGTTCCTTCATACCGCGTGTCGTTAGGGCTGGGGTTCCGATACGGATTCCGCTCGGCGTTATTGGTGGATTCTGGTCGAATGGAATTGTGTTTTTGTTTACGGTAATGCCGGCTTTATCGAGAGACTCTTCGGCTTGCCTGCCATTAATACCTTTGGAGAATACATCCACCAGAAGAAGATGCGTGTCGGTCCCACCGGAGACAATCCGGTAGTTACGTTTCGCGATTCTTGCGGCTAACGCTTTCGCATTACGGACGACCTGCCGAATATAAGTTGCAAAACTTTCTGTCGCCGCTTCTTTGAAACAAACGGCTTTCGCTGCGATGACGTGCACGAGCGGTCCGCCCTGCATCTCCGGGAAGACGGATCGATTGAGATCTTTGGCGAAACTATCGCGGCACATGACGATTCCGCTGCGGGGACCGCGAAGCGTTTTATGAGTCGTGCTCGTAACGAATTCCGACTGCGGTACCGGCGACGGATGCTCGCCGGTTGCGACAAGCCCGGCGAT
>QHXC01000115.1 GCA_003222815.1 Acidobacteriota bacterium
CACCGACAAGCCGGTGCCGGTGCTCGCTGTTACGGGCCAGGACCTCGACGGCGTCAAGCTGGAGTCCGAGGTGTTCTTTCCCGCAGGGATCAAGCAGGCGTTGACCGGCTGGCGCGTCGGCTTCCCGACGCTCATCAACGATCGGGAGGTGAACCTCGTCCAGGGGACCACCGCGAATGGCGGTACCGCGACGTTGTGCTTCGATGTCGAAACCGGGCTGCTCACCCGGCTCGTTAGGTTTTCGGACTCGCCTGTCGGGCGCGTCGTGACACGCGTGGACTACAGCGACTATCGCGAGGTTGTGGGCGTGAAGATGCCGTTCAAGTGGACGGTGACCTGGCTGGATGGCCGATCGACTTACGAGCTCACGTCGGTGCAGCCGAACGTCGCCATCGACGCATCCCGGTTCGCCAGGCCGGCGCCATCCGCGCCGCCGCGTCCTTGACAGACCTGTGGAAAATCTCTAGAGTTCGCGCTATCGCCGAGTTGGAGGTGTTATGAAAAAGACGGTCTTTGCTGTGCTGCTCGCCACTGCGGCCGTGCTCATGACGCTAGCGCCGCTCGTTGCGCATCACGGCGCGGAGAGCTTCGACACCGAGAAGGAGATCACGCTGAAAGGCACGGTGACGGAGTGGATCTGGGCCAACCCGCACTGCTTCCTGAAGTTCGATGCGATGGATGACACGGGCACCGTGCGCAACTGGGCGGTCGAGACCCAAAATCCGACGGACATTTCGGTGCGCGGCTGGCGGCGCACTTCGTTCAAGGCTGGCGACCAGGTCACCGTAACGCTGCAGCCGGTCAAGAACGGCGCGCCGGTGGGACGCCTGCGAAAGGTCGTGCTTGCCAACGGTGAGACGCTCGGAACGACGCTCCCCGGTGCGGCACCCGCGCCGGCGCAGCAGCCGGGGAGATAACGCCATGGCGAATCGCTTCCGCCTCGCCATCTTTGCGGCCGTAGCGCTAACCCTGGCGGCTGTCTCATTCGCGCAGAACCTGCCGTGGAACAACCCTGGCCGCGCACAGAACCCCAATCAGCAGGGAGGCGCGGCCGGTCCGGCGCCTCGCCGTGATCTCACCGGAATCTGGGATGCCGGCGGCGAAGGCATCGGCGCGCGCGGGTACCCGACGTCTCCTCTCACGCCTTGGGGCGAGGAGGTAAGCAAGACGCATAAGGCGGGAGACGGATCGCGGATGGTGCCGGTCGCCGAAATCAACGACCCGCTGTCGATCATGGCGGACCCTGCCGGCTTCCCGCGCATCCTTCTCTTCGAGTTGCGCCCTTTCCAAGTGGTGCACACGCCGAACTCCGTCCTGATGCTCTACATGTTCGAGAAGAGATGGCGCGTGATCTGGACAGACGGCCGCCAGCTTCCCAAAGACCCGGATCCGCGCTGGTACGGCTACTCGGTCGGCCGATGGGAAGACAACTACACGTTCGTCGTCGAGACCGTCGGCATGGACGAGCGCACCTGGCTCGATAACTCCGGCAACCCACACAGCCACCATTTGCGCGTCGAAGAACGCTACCACCGCGTGAACCAGAACACCCTCGAGCTCACCGTCACGATCGACGACTCTAAGGCGTACACGAAACCGTGGGTCCCACGGAACAAGCTTCCGCTGCGGCTGCTGCCGTCCGGCACGGACCTGATGGAGATGATTCCCTCGGCGTCAGAAGCGGCGGCATACCGGAAGGTCGTGGCAGAACCCAGCAGGTAAGGCCGGCCGCTGCAGTCATCGCTCAACGTTGCGCAACTTTTCAGCATCTGTAGGTGTTAACCAGCAGGTTTTAGGAGGGCGAGTGGTGGCGTCATTGTGTCAGTTGGTCGTTGGTTTGTTTGACAAGTACATGGGACATCGTAAATGGGACATCCCAACATTTGACATTGTTCGGTGCACGCTCGATCTTCCCCGAAATGTCAAATGTTGGGATGTCCCATGTATGATCTCAAATGCACTTGTCCAACACCAAATTACGCATTGACGAACTGACCAAATGGTCGTTTTGCTTTCGCCGATTCATTCACAGTTTCTATGACCGCTACTGCGTCTAGGTCCTCTTGGCGGTCAGAATGTTCACAGCGCGGCAAAAGAATCTTCGCAAAAATCCAAGAAACCCGCGATTAGTAGTACAAAATGGTCAAATTTCGCGAAGCCAGAGCAAACGCGGGCTAAAGCCCGCGTTCCGGGAGTGGGCACTCTCCTCGGTATGAGGCACGCTCGCTAGGATTTGATAACGTCGACCGGCGTCACTCGTTACTGGGGACGTCTGAAGAACCCTGAATTTGCGGCCGGTCAGAAATCGGGTTTGTCAGCTTCAGGGATCGGAAAAAGATTCTGATTGAAATAATCAAAGTTGTCCTCGGCGCAGACCGTCTCCAACAGCGGGTTGTCCACCTTGCGCCAGCGCTGCATCATGTGGAGCGGTTCGTTGAACGTATCGGGATCCTCGACGGTGACCATTGCTTCGAGCATCCTGCCGTCGGCGGACAGCTTGAGGCGCTCTACGACATGCAACTTGGCCGTGTGCGGCGTACGGTAATTGTCAATGTAGCTGTTCTTGGTGGAAAGTCCGATCGTGTCGATGACCAGAGTATCGCCGTTTTCGTAACGGCCGATGGATTCGCCGAACCATGACGGCTTCACATTGTTCGAATGCTTTGCGGTGAGGTAGATGCGGCGCACCATGTGATCGCGTTGCCAGATCATCCACACCGTCTTGGGAGTCTGGATGAAATAGAACGGCTCGGCGGGGGTCAGCAGTTGCCCGGGCACGCCGCCCGGATGGCAGGTCGACTGGGCGACGAAGGGAAGCCCGCGTTTGCCGCTGAGCACTTCCTCGTTCGACTCCTGCATCTGCTTGGCGGCCCAGGGCTTTAGAACCGGATCCTTGGAGTTGCCGATTCTCAGTGTGACCTGCCCGGGGCCGTCGAGATTGCCGTGGAACGGATGGTCGGGATCGTTCCTGATCGGGCCACGGAGCCCTGACGGCGGGTCGAGCCACTCGGCGCCAGCGGCAAGCCATGCGAAACTGCTCGATGCGAGATTGGGGATCCCGTCTTTTACCGGGGCCTGCGTGGACGCGAGAGTATTCATCGCCCAGGCGAGGATCCCGACACAAAGCGCGGCGGCAAAGGCGACGAGCGAGAGCCTCTTGAACGCGATGCGATTGCCGTTAGCAGTGAATTTCAACATGCGAATGTTTCCTCCTTTTCTTAGCTTTGGTAGGCCGCTTCGCGGCACTCGGCTTTGCACAAAAAGTCACTTGCTGCTTTCTGAACATCGCCGATTCGCATTCGCCGATCGCCAATGTCTAACAGCCATGTGCAATTAGCCAAAGCAATTGCTGAGGATATTGCACATCTCTGTTGCGTACCTGACGATTGGCGATTGCAGATTTCAGATCTAGCTGCGTGGCCGTTACCGACCTTTTGTGCAAAAGCCCGGCACCACCTTCGCTCCCCTTATCGTCGGCGCACGCCTCGCACCGAGGAGATGTCGCGATGCTCTTCGCCGCAGAGATAGTCTTCGAGCCGCACGTCATTGCGCTGGTTGTAGAGGAAGCGCGCCTGCCAATCTCGCGTGTAATATTGGGGATCGTGAACGGTGATGACGATCTCGAGCCGCGTCGGGCTGATCTTGCGGATGCGCTCGACCGTGCGCATCTCGTCGGTGTGCGGAGCGCCGGTGGCGTCGACGAAGGTCTTTTCGTTGAAGCCGGCCGACTCGACCATCAACGTATCATCGTCGAAATGACCCACCGAATGACCGTTGTAGAACGGGAAAGAGATCAGCTCCTTCTCGCCAGGCAGCGGCTTGTCCATCCTGATCACGCGGATCTGGTGATTCAGTTCGTAGATAATCGTGATCTGCCCGGGCGGCGCCTGGATGATTTCGAACGGGTAGGGCGTGGCCAGCACGCGCGGCAGCCCATCAGGCACGCAGTACTTGCGGGCGGCATCCGTGACCGAGCCGTCCTTCAAGCCCGCAATGTTCTTCTCGTAGGCCGCCCGGCCCGCCGCGGTGAGCGGCAGGTCGCCACCTCCGACGAGCTGGATTTTCGCGTTGTATTCGGTCGCCCAATAGATTCCGGAAAGATCCGGCGTTTCCGTGGCCCCGTATGCCGACTCCGATAGAACGGATACCGCGAGCAGAGCCGCCAAGACCAAACCAGCGAAAACAGAA
>QHXC01000054.1 GCA_003222815.1 Acidobacteriota bacterium
AAAGCTCTACGGATTGAACGGCTGGTTGCGTCGTTGGCTCCCTTGACTTGGCGGGTTCGTCTGTTGCCCCGGCGTTGCTCCTTAGGTTGGTATTGTCTGTAAGTGTATGGACCTGAGGGGGTTCGAACCCCTGACCTCATGACTGCCAGTCATGCGCGCTCCCAACTGCGCCACAGGCCCGTGTGAATCCATAATCGTAGCGGATAGGGTGAGGAGCGGTCAATCAGGGATTGGTAGCGTAGAATGGCGGCCATGTGGCTTGGGCCGGTGTTGTATGTCGCAGTGAGCGTGTTTTTGTGGAAGTATGTGGGGGCGGTGTTCCTGCCGCTGCTGGTGACGGGTTCGGTCTTGAGATTGTTGCCGGTGTTCACGGACCTGGAGACGGTGATCCTCATCAACACCAGCGTGCTTTATTTCAGTGTGTATTTCGTGTTCGCGATTTTTTGGGCGCGGCTCAAACTCTACCTCAGGAATCCGTTTATTGCGGGTGGCGTGTTGTGGCTGGTGAATGTCCTCATTCTATTTCCGATGCTTGGAAGAGGCGTGCTGGGATATCGGCTACCGCAAGGATGGATTTCCGCAAGTTTGCCGCTGCTGGTGGCGCATTTGATTTTTGCAAGAGGGTTGCAATTCCAGGAACGACGGTGAGAAAATTTTTGCTGCTACGTTGAAACTGGAAACTTGAAACCTTTCACAAGGAGAATCTCCAATGGCAAATGTTTCCGATATTCATCGTCAGATTCTGGATGCTTGGAATCGTCGAGACTGGGACACTTTCCGCAGCCTCCTGCATCCCGACTACAGGTACATCGGACCGGAGGGGAAGGAACTTGTCGGTACCGAGGCAGGTCTCAACCTTGCCAAGATGTACGCCAATGCCTTCCCAGATGGGAAGATCGAAATAAAGAATGTGTTCGTTGCCGGCACCACTGCTGTCTGTGAGTTTGTCGCGCGAGGAACGCACAAAGGCGATCTGAAAGGCGTTGCGCCCACGGGGAAACGTGTGGAAATCAACGTCTGCAATGTGATGGAAGTGCGAGATGGAAAATCGTACCGAGAGCGGGAATACATGGACATGTTGACGGGCCGCATGGAGTATCTTCATGGCGGCCTTTCTTTATGCCTTGCCGTCTTTATGGCTCAACGCGCGCGATGAAACCCAAGGCTCATACGGTTTCCTGCGAATTGGGCAGGATCGATGCGTGGTGCAGGACCAAAAGCCATCGATCGTCTTCGAAGATGAAAATGTTCGTCGCATAGGCTTGTTCGCGGCGCATCTGTTCGCCGGTGGCCATCGTGATGTTTTCGAGGCAGGTCACCCAGGCGACCGCTCCCTGCATTTCGACCGATACCTCGGAAACATCGATTCGCATGAAGGAAGTGTTCTTGAAAATCTGTTCCCAGCTTGCGCGAATGTTTTCCCACCCGGCCAGGCGGTTCCAACCAGGATAGATGCAGATGGCGCTGGCATCGGTCGCCCACACCTCATCCATGAGATCGACATCGAGGCTTTCCAGGGCGAAGTAGAACTTAAGATTCGCCTCAACGACTTGTTCAGGATCGGTCATCAGGAGGAATGGTTTATCACAAATTTGGGTGGTGTTTGAACAAAAGAGGCCCTGCCCGCGCGTTTATGGGTCCACCTTCACTCGACCCGCGATGTTCACGATCACGCGTTTCGAACGGCCCCCGCTGTTCCAGATCACGATCGTACCCGCGGGCGATGCATTGCCGTGCCTGTGAAATTCGGGCGCTGCGGTCGCCGTCATTCGCAACCCGCGTGGCAAAACGAAACTCTCCTGTGTGCGCCAGGAAACATCCTCACATTCGATAACGAAAGAGACACCGGAGTTCACGCGGACCCGGCAATTCCGGTTTCCGGCCACGGCCTTAATACGCGCCAACCGCATCTTGCCGGCTACGTGTCGTGCAGCGGCATCCAGTTGGTAACTTTCACGCGCCCGCACCAAAGACGGAACAGCAATCATCGCGGCAGTCGAGAGGATTACGACACTCATGCAGGATTCAAGGAGTGACATGCGCCTGTTCCTTTCTCAAGCGCAAAGGGCAATTCTTATCGTAATACCTGTTGCCGGTGCCCCAAACAAAAATATGGAGTAGTTCGGACGCGGGCTAAAGCCCGCGACTACAGGCATGCTCATTGATATAATACGCGGCCAATGAAGCTTGTGTTTGGAGCGGTAGCCGCTAGTTTTTTCGTGGCAGTCGCGATCCTCCTGTTGTCCTGGACGACCTATTTCGCGCAGCTCGACTCCACCGCCTACGATTTCACTCTCCGGCTTGCTGGTCCGATTTCCCCAACAAGTCCCACGCTCATCGTCGCCATCGATGAGAGCAGTCTCGACCGGATCGGAGCATGGCCGTGGTCACGCGATAAGCTCGCTCGCCTGATTGAGCGGGTCGAAACCGGGAACCCTCGCGCGATTGCGGTGGATGTATTGCTGGACGAAAAGAAATCCGAAGAAGAGGACAATGCGCTGGCTCAATCCATTGCCAATGCTCCAGCGATTGTCCTGGCGACGCGGATCGCGTCGGTAAACGGCGTCGATCATTGGCGCCGGCCCAATGTCCGGTTTGTACAAAACCATGTCCGCCTGGGTCATGTGCATGCGGACCCGGACTTCGACGGCATCAGCCGCCGAATTTTTTCAGCCAAAATCAGTGAGGCCCAGGCGGTCCGCGCGTTCGCCAGGGAAGCGCTGCGGGCCGCGGGCTTGCCCGAGAAAGGCGTTTTCGAGGAAAACATCGGTAGCGCTGACATTATTCGGCCCCAAACGGTGAACATCCGGTTTGTGGGCGACAACGCCAGCTTCCGGCACGTGCCCGCATGGAAGGTGTTGGAGGGCGCTGTTGAGCCGGCGGCGTTCAAGGATCAGATCGTTCTGATTGGATCAACCGCTGAAGGCATCGACCTCGATCAGTGGTTCACTCCTTTTTCTGCAAACGGGCAAAAGATGAGTGGTGTCGAGATCCACGCGAATGCCATCGAGACGTTGTACACAGGACGGGCCATTGCGGAGATATCGGACATGCTGGTTCTGGTGGGCCTTTGGACACTGGTCGTGCTGTTCTGGTGGGTGGACCGGCGCTTCGAGGGCCGCCGGTTTTACGCCACAGCCGTGTTGACTGGACCGGTTTTGGTCGCCTTGTCGTGGCTCGTGATGAAGTACTACAGCGTGTGGGTTCCGTTTCCTCCATTCCTCGCGGCAATTGTGCTTGTTCTTCCTGGCCTGGAAGTTGGGAAGCTCGTCCGCATGAATCGTGACCTGGATGGCAAGATCGGGAGACTTACTGTAGCGGCGCTCTATGAGCGCCGGGCATCCGGCGGTTACAGGCCGCCGCTGCAATTAGAAACTCGCCAGCGAATATTGTCCGAATTACCGGACTGTTCTGAAAGAGAGGGCTGGCTCACTGCGCTCGATGCCTATGAAAGGGAATCCAGCGGGCGCGATAACAATCGCGAACACCTGTTGGGAACTCGTCGTCACAATTCCCGATGGAAACTCGACGCCGTCGACTTTTTTAATGAAGAGCTGATGCGGTTTCTATCCTTTAACAATGCAATCCTGGCAAGCATCGAGGATGTCATTATCGTGAGCAATGCTGCCGGCCACGTGGTTTATCAAAACCCGGCCTCGAAGCGGCTTGAAGGCTACTGTGAGGATCCGCCATTCGCTCCGGATTATTTCACTTCACTATTGGATAGACGGCCGTTTGTGCCGCTGTTCGCGCGAGTGTTGTCACAGATGGAGCCGGTTACGTCGGAATTTGTTCCTGCCCGTAACGGACGAAATTTCTACAACGTGACGCTATCGCCCATCGCCCGGGCAGGCGTTGTTCTCAGTATGCACGACGCGACTGCGCAGCATGAATTAAACCAGGCGAAGAGCGATATGGTCTCTTTAGTCTCCCATGAACTGCGCACGCCGCTGACGTCGATCCGCGGTTATAGCGACATGTTGCTGAAGTACAACCTGGTTCAGGAGAAGGGCAAAGAGTTTCTGGCGACGATCATCGATGAAAGCAGCCGGCTGAATCAGTTGATTCAATCGTTTCTGGATATCGCCTATATCGAGTCCGGGCGGCAGAAAATGACGAAGAGCGAATTTGAAATCGGACCCGTGTTTAAGGATATGGTCAGCATTCTTGGCCCGGCTGCGGCGGAGAAAGAGATTGCCATCGAAATGCCGGCAGATATGGAGACCACGCGCGTCCTGGCGGACCGGCTCTTGCTGTACCAGGCATTGACAAACCTAGTCACGAACGCGATCAAGTACAGCCCGCCGCGTACAACCATTCGCATCGGGGTCGCCAACGGCAGCGGCCGTGTTCGTTTTCAGATTGCCGATCAGGGATGCGGTATCCCTGCAGATGAGGCGGCCAAGATTTTCGAAAAGTTCTATCGCCGCGCGAACAAAGAGACCCGCGAGCAGACTGGCTTCGGCCTGGGTCTGGCTTTCGTGAAAGAAGTGGCGACCCGGCACGGAGGCGACGTCTTAGTGGAAAGTACGGTGGGCGAAGGTTCGGTGTTTACGTTGTGGATACCGAACTAAACATAGTTTTTAGCCGCGAATTGCGCGAATTACGCGAATGGGCCGCCTTCGTTATTGTGGTTGGGAAAGTGGAAAGTGTGTGCGGCCCATTCGCGTAATTCGCGCAATTCGCGGCTAAAGGCTCTGTCAAGAAAAACACAGAGGAAGTATGGAGAGCACTAAACCTCGAATCCTCGTGGTCGACGATGACCGATCGATATGTAAGCTGATGGGCTCGATTCTCGAGATGGAATCGTATCCTTTCCGAGTGGCCATGACTGGCGTACAAGCACGGCGGGCGATGGAGGAAGAACGTTTCGATATCCTCATCAGCGATATCTATCTGGGCGACGACTCGGGATTGCAACTGCTGGAGCGCATGAAGGCGGTGAATGCGGATACCGAGGTCATCATTATGACAGCTCACGGCTCCATGGAGACCGCCGTCCGTGCCGTCCACAACGGAGCATTCGATTACATCAGCAAACCCTTCGTCGTTGATGAAATGCTGGCCATCATCCGCCGCATCGAAG
>QHXC01000371.1 GCA_003222815.1 Acidobacteriota bacterium
ATCTCCTGAACGGTTACTGGACGCAATGGGCATCAGAGGACGCGCATCCCGCCGTACTGTCCGTCGCCAGAGGAACCGCTGCGACGCGGAACGACGCGCTGATTCGACTGTTGGAGTTCAGTGTGGACGAGGCCCGTCAGATCGTCATCGACCGCGTGCGCAAAGGTGATTACGCCGTCGTATATGGGAATTTTCCTAGAGCACTCTTGATGCTGCCGGACAAGACTTTGCCCGAATTGGATGACGTCCTCGCGTCCGCTTACGAGGAAGGACGACCTGTCGATCGGCTTATCGCGCGGTATGCGACGGAACGCGTCTACGCCCGAATCCGGACGGCTCATGAAAAGCGCATCGCCTCTTGCGGAGAAATCCTCCCTTATTTCTTCCGTGTCGATCCGGAGACAGCCGCTGGCATCCGAAAAGCCGCGAGTCAAACGAGCGGAGCCGTCTGTCCGTTGGTCTTTGATTGGCCGGTAGCGAGGAGTCCGGGTCTGGAACAGGCGGCAATTGAAGATTTAGCAAGTTCGGATCCACGCCTCGTGGTTCCCGCCTTGGCTTTGCTAGAGCGCGGATCGGTGAACGCGAAGGAAGCGCTCTGGAAGGCAATCGAGCGCGCGAAGGCGGACAAGGATACTGTTTCGGCGGTCATCAGAACGCTACTCAAACCCGGAGACTGGTTTCTTACATCAGAAGAACTGGACCGGTTGAAATCCGCTTGTCCTGATCGATCGTGTCAGGCCGACGTTTCGTCTACGACTCCATCTTTGAGATCACCCGTCACGATCGGCTTGGATGGTCCCATCCGCATCGGACCATATGAGGTCTCCACCCGGGAAGAAATCGTTCACGTAATCAGGCAATTTCCTTCAGGCACCAAGTTTCGCCTGCAGGAGACATCTCGCATCGGCTTGTGGGTCTATCAAAAGCGATTGGATGAAGTAAACGCTGCTCTTGCTATTGCCGGGATCGACTTACTTGAAAAGCGTCAGCAGTGATGCCGCATAATGTTCGAATCTGGCAACGTGCAATTCGCGGATTTCTCATTATGAAGCCGGCGACTCGAGTCTTAGCGCTCTTACGCTCTCGTCCAGCGTTCGGACTTCTGTCTCAAGAACGTCTTGCATCTTGGTTACTCGATCAATGATCTTTCGTCGTCATCGGCGGGGTCTAGGCCGTCGGCTCGGATGGACGTCCGGAATTCCATGAACTGCCGCCGCCCGAGGATGGGGGGTCCTGCAAGCGACCACGCTCATTGCCGGCCGGGCGCGCAACATGATCCATCGCCGCGGACTGGAGGACGACGCGGACGTCTAGAAGGATCGATCGAAAAGATCGTTGATGGCCTTATTCCCATTCGGCTGAAGTATTCGAGTTCCGCTTCCGGCGAAGTTCATGTGGGTGATCCTGGGATTCGATTCGGGCGCCCATGCGTCGCCGGTCCACCGGCGCCATCCGTTCTCTTCCTGATCGAAGACGTATAGCGGTTTGTTGCACAGTTTTGCGAATTCCGCCCCCCAGCCCGTGCCTCCCTTCACCGTGCCGTCCTTGAGAATGTGACCGACGACATAGATTTCCTGCCCGTTGTTCACCTGATGCCAGATGCTCTGAAGGACCTTTCTAAACAGCGGAGTGTCTGGAAACGCCCGGTTCATTAGCCGGCTCACATAGGCGAGGCTCACATCGCCCTGCTTCAGTTCCAAGTGCGTCAAGACGCGGATGCCGCGCGTTCGCGCGTCCTTATGCCCCTCGAACGTGAAGTTCACTTCCTCAATGCCGTGACGCTCCGCAGCTTCCCCAAACGCAGCCTCCGCTCCGTTTGCGGCTCCGCTGAACAGAATGCAATCCTCAGGTTTCATGTTTTCTCCATTTCACCAGTATACGAGGTGAAATTTTACATTCTTAACGGTATTGTCAAATGATTTCCGGTCACGCAACGAAGGCTGGTCCCACAGACTGCTGATTTACCCGAGTACTGTTATTGAAGGAACAGGCCGGTGACCGCATTCTTCCCATCTGGGTTGGTCCGGTCGAGGGCGATTCGATTGGGATGCTCCTGGCTGGAGTCTCAACTCCTCGTCCACTGACCTTTGAGTTGACGGCAAATTGCTAGACATCGCCAAAATGAAGATAGAAAAATCGCTATAACCGCCGTTAGGAAGACACCTACTACGCGACGATGTGGGTCAAAGTGCGAAGCGGAATCCGCGAGGTTGATGCCCGGCCGAGTGAAGGGGAATACGCACCGATTGACAGGCGTATGACCTGATAATATTTTGCATTTGCAAATATGCGCAGTTATCCGACTGCGAATGTTGGAACATTTTTTGAATGTCTCAGTTAAGTAATTTCAAGGCGGAATTTTTCAAGGCGCTTGCGCATCCGCTGCGCATTTCGATTCTGGATAGCCTTCGTCAGGGCGAGCGCACGGTTGCCGAAATCAGCCAGCAATTCGATGTCGAGCCCGCCAACGCCTCTCAACAACTTGCCGTGTTGCGCAACAAAAACATCATCGTGGCGCGGAAGGCCGGCGCCAATGTCTACTACTCGGTAAGCGATCCCATCATCTTCAAACTTCTCGATGCCACTAGGGAGATCTTTAACAACCATCTGATCGGAGTTCGGAGCATACTCGAAGAGATCAAGGCGGAGGGCCGGCGCAAAAAGTAATGAAGCTTTTACTACGGAAGATCTTGAAGACGCCTGTAGTGACCGAGTCCGGAATTTCAACGGTGGACGCGGACATCGAGACACTGGGTAACGCCCTCACTAAAGAGGTGCGGAAGCTGTTCGGACGCTCGCTGAATATCCGCGAGGTGGATCCGGGTTCGTGCAACGGATGCGAGCTCGAGATAGGCGGACTTAACAGCCCATACTACGATCTCGAGCGGTTTGGCCTTCATTTCGTGGCCTCGCCGCGTCACGCCGATTGTTTGCTCGTTACCGGCCCGGTGACCCGAAACATGGCAGATCCCTTGAAGCGCACCTACGACGCCACACCGGATCCGAAGATTGTCGTCGCCGTGGGAGACTGCGCGAAGGATTGCGGGATTTTTGCCGGAGGTTATGGCGTGGTCGGACCGGTATCGTCTGTTATTCCTGTCGATGTCGTCGTTTCAGGCTGCCCACCCCATCCGCGCGCGATCCTGGCCGGAATTCTGATGGCTCTTCGGGAATTTAGGGGGCCGTAGATGCTGAACTCTGCCGCCATGCTCACGCTCCTTGCCGCGTCATTGATGCTCTTTGCCGGCGGTGCAGCAGGCGCGCTCGTGTTTGACCGCGAGTCCGGTCGTTGCCGGCGGATGACGCATGGCCTGGCGCTTTGCGGGACCGTTCTCGTTTTGATTCTGGGCATTGCCGGTCTGACTGGAAATTCCTTCGAGCTTCTTTTGCCGCGGATCCTTCCGCTTGCCGGGGGACTGGCGCTCGGGTTGGATCGTCTGTCTGCTTTCTTCCTCCTCACCATTGCTGTCGGCGTGATTCCTTCAACGCTGTTCGCAGTCGGCTACACACGGCAATACAGGCAGGAGCAGGCATTGCTGGGATTTGCGTTGAACGTCTTCGTCCCTGCGATGATGCTCGTGGTGCTCTCGCGCAATGTCCTGACGTTTCTGGTCTTTTGGGAAGCCATGTCTCTGGCTTCCTACTTTCTGGTGATGACCGAAAAAGATCGCGACGAGACACGCAGCGCCGGTTGGCTGTACATGGTCATGACGCATGCGGGGCTGGCCTGTCTGTTGATTGGGTTCCTCGCCATGTTGCAGGCAACAGGCAGCTTCAGCATGCCGGAGTGGGCGCGCGCGGCCGAGGGAGTGGATAGCGGTGTACGGAGTTTGGTTTTTCTCGTTATGGCAGCCGGTTTTCTTTCCAAGGCAGGAGCCATCCCATTTCACGTCTGGCTGCCGCGCGCGCATCCTGCCGCGCCGAGTCACGTTTCGGCCATGATGTCGGGAGTGATGATCAAACTTGGTGTGTACGGCCTCATACGGATTGGTTTCGAGTGGCTCGGTCCGGGACCTGGGTGGTGGGGCGTGCTCATTATGATCGTTGGGGCGGTTTCGGCACTTCTCGGCGTGCTTTACGCCCTGATCGATTCCGACCTGAAATGCCTACTGGCGTACTCGAGTGTGGAGAACATCGGCGTGATTCTGCTTGGGGTTGGAGCGGGCCTGGTATTCCGCAGTTACAATCTCGGTTCGCTTGCGGCATTGGCGTTGATGGCGGCGCTCTATCACAGCTTGAACCATACTGTCTTCAAAGGGCTGCTGTTTCTGAGCGCCGGATCGGTCGTGCATGTGACCGGTACGCGCATCACGGAAGAGATGGGCGGACTTTTGAAGCGCATGCCGCACACCGGAGCCTTCTTCCTCATTGGTTCACTGGCGATATCCGCGATGCCTCCATTCAATGGTTTCATCAGCGAGTGGCTGACGTTTCAATCCCTGTTGCTGAGCTTCCGAGTTCCGGAACAATTCATCAATCTGGTATTTGCGCTTTGCATTGCCTCGCTTGCCCTCACGGCCGGCCTGGCTGCGGCATGCTTCGTTCGAGCATTCGGAATCACATTTCTGGCGCTGCCACGTGGTCAGGCCGTTGAACAAGCGCATGAGGCGGACTGGACGATGAGAACATCGATGGGACTGCTTGCCCTCGCGTGCCTCACGCTTGGCGTTGCGCCTGTGCTGGCACTTCGCGTGTTGAGCGGCGCCGTGAATGAATTCCTCGGAGCCGCTCCCGATCTTTCATTCGACTGGAGCAACATCGCCGCCGCCAGTGCGTTTGGGACGATTGCGCCATTGTGGGTCGCGGTGATTCTTGCCCTCCTGATGCTGGCGGCATGGGTGGGGTTACGGGTGTACGGCGCCAATTTCAGCCGGCGTTACTACGAGACATGGGGCTGTGGCCGCGCGGTTCAGACGGCAGACTTTGAATACACCGCAGCGGCATTCGCAAATCCTTTCAAGAGAGTTTTTGCTTTCCTGTACCGGCCGGTCGAGGAAACGGAAATCGAGGCGCATTCGGAGTCGCGCTTCTTCGTGAAAACGATTACGTACCGGCACGAGTCGCGTTCCATAATCGAGGACTCCATCTACGCGCCGATTGTTGCCACGGTGCGGCGGCTCGCAGCGAAGGCGCGCACGGTTCAATCCGGCAATGTGCACGGCTACCTCTTATACATTCTGGCGGCGCTTCTGACGTTGCTGTTATTTGCGAAATAGGGAATAGCGGGAAGATCGATGTTGGCGCAAATTGGGATCACGATTGCTCAATGGCTTGTTGTCGTGCTGGGCGCGCCGGTTCTCGCCGGTGTGATCCGCAAGACGAAAGCCCGGTTGCAGGGCCGGCGGGGGGCGGGGATCTTCCAGCCGTATTGGGATCTCCGCAAGCTTTTGGTTAAGGAAGTCGTTATTGCGGAGAACACCTCCTGGGTCTTTCGGCTGACCCCTTACGTGGCGATCGGTACAATGCTTCTCTCCGCATTCATCGTTCCCGTGTTGACCACAGCGGCCGAGCTGCAATTCTTGGGAAACATCATCTTGCTCATGTACGTGTTTTTGCTGAGCACGTTCTTTCTCGCGCTTGCGGGGCTGGATGCCGGCAGTTCATTTGGTGGAATGGGTTCCAGCAGGGAAATGGCCATTGCAGCGTTGGCGGAGCCCACAGTAATGATTGCCATTTTCGCGATCGCTCTCCGCGCCGGGAGCACCGGGCTGAACGAGATGATCAATCGTGCTGCTTCCGATCCGCTATTGCTGCTCAATCCGGGGCACCTCCTGGCATTCCTCTCGTTCTTCATCGTCGCCCTGGCAGAGACCGGCCGATTGCCCGTGGACAACCCTTCCACGCACCTGGAACTGACCATGATCCACGAGGCGATGATCTTGGAATATTCAGGACGATATCTCGCGTTGATCGAGTGGGCGTCGTTCATAAAGTTGTTCCTGTTTCTCACGTTGCTGGGAAACATTTTTTTTCCCTGGGGCGTCGCCGTAACGCTCCAGCCAGGAGCAGTCGCCATCGGAGTCTTTGCGCTGGTGATCAAGCTTGGCGTCTTGGCCTTGGGTCTCGCTGTCCTTGAAACAGCACTTGCGAAACTGCGGCTTTTTCGAGTGCCGGAGCTGTTGAGCGGTTCCTTCATGCTTGCGCTGCTGGCCGTGATTTCATTTTTCTTTTTGAGGTAAACCGGAGTGGTGTTGTTTCCAGAGTTGCCCTTTGCCAGAGTCGCCAACCTGTTGTCGTTCCTATTCCTGTTGATGTCTTTTCTCCTGATCATCCGCAACAGTCTTTCGGCTCAGGTCCGAATGTTCGCCGTGCAGTCGGGCGTGCTATCCGCTCTGGCCGCCGTCGTCGCTCATTTTGGCGGAAGCCGGGAACTGTTCGGTGTGGCGGTTTTATTCGCCTTTATCAAGGTGATCGTGATTCCCAGGGTGCTGACTCGGGCCGTTTCCAAGATCGGCATCCAGCGAGCAGTAGCGCCGTATCTGGGAACCTCGGTAACACTTGGTATTTGCGCCGGCCTTGTGGTGGTGGCGTTTTACGTCATGGCTCCCGTAATGGAGTCGAACCGGTTGCCTACTGCTGATGGCATTCCACTAGCGTTTGCCGGGGTTCTGATCGGGTTTTTCACTACTGTCAATCGGCGTCGCGCGCTGACACAGATCCTGGGATTCCTGATGTTGGAGAACGGCATTTTCATGGTCGCGCTGCTGGCAACCTACGGCGTTCCGCTGATTGTCGAGATGGGCGTCTTTCTCGATGTGCTGGTCGCCGTGCTGATCCTGGAAGTCTTCGTGTACCGGATAAAACATAATTTCGATTCGATTGAAGTCAGCCAAATGGGAGCGCTACGAGGATGATGCTGCTACTGCTTCTCTCGATTCCTGCGATGGCTTCCGGCCTCATCAGCTTGTCGCGAAAACGCAGGGTAATGGAATGGATACACGCGTCGGCCAGCGTTGGTGCACTCATTGTTGGTGGAGTTCTTGCCGTAGGAATCCGGGACGGCGCACCGGTAAGCTCGTGGGATATTCTGCGTGCGGACGCGCTCTCCGCCTTCATGATCATGATTGTGGCGTTCGTAGGGGCGGTTGCCGGCATCTACGCCATTGGGTATACGCGGCTGGAATTCGATGACGGTCACATCGCGCGCGTGCGATTGTTTTACGCCTTGTTCCAGCTATTCGTGTTCACCATGCTGCTCGCTGTGACGACGGACAACCTTGGTGTCATGTGGGTGGCCATCGAAGGCACGACACTGGCGACGGTGTTCCTGGTCAATATTCATGACAACCACACAGGTTTGGAAGCCGCCTACAAGTACTTGATCATCTCGTCGGTCGGAATTGCTCTGGCCTTCATGGGAACCGTGCTGATGTACTACGCGGCGACGGCTCAAGTTGGCGAAATCGGTCTGAGCTGGACATCGCTCATCGGCATCGCCGCCCGGCTGGATCCTAAAATCGTGAAACTGGCGTTCGTGTTCATCCTGATCGGATATGGTACGAAGGCGGGCCTGGCACCAATGCACACGTGGCTTCCGGATGCACACAGCGAAGCGCCGGCGCCGATCAGCGCGTTGATGTCCGGCGTTCTGTTGAATGTCGGCTTATACGCGCTAATGCGCTTCAAGGCCGTCACGGACATTACGCATGCTGGCCTATTCGAGCGTCGAGCACACAGGGATCATAGCGCTTGGATTGGGCTTCGGTGGGTACTGGGGTATGCTTGGCGCGCTGTTCCATATGGTGAATCACGCGCTGGGCAAATCCATGCTCTTTTTGCTTTCAGGCAGCATCCTGCTCAAGTACCGCACCACGGAGATTCGCGGCGTGCGTGGTTTGATGAAAGCGGCGCCATGGACAGGATTTGCCTTTCTTTGCGGAATTCTCGCTCTGCTGGGTTTGCCGCCATTCGGTCCGTTCATCAGCGAGTTCATCATTTTCCGCGCCAGTTTTGCGGCGCATTCTGTTGCCTATGCGGTGACAGGTATCGCTCTGCTCACCTTGGTTTTCGCGGGAATGCTCGGAAGCGTGAATCGCATGTTGTATGGGCAAGCATCGGAGGAACTGGTGTCCGGTGACCCGATTCGCTGGCCAATGATGCCGCTAGCGTTGAACCTCATCCTTTTGGTTGGGTCCGGTCTGTTGCTGCCCGATGGAGTCCGGGAGTTCTTCGGTCACGTATTAAAAGTTGTTGGAGTGTCGGTGTGAGCACAAAAGATCGAAACACGGTGGTTGCAGCCATAAACGAGTTTTGTTGGGCTGGAGTGGAACTGGATGTTCGATCCGGCGAGCATGAGGTGCGCGTTACTGTTCCTCCAGCAGAACTTCTGGGATTTACCGACTATCTGCAGAGTCGCTTCGATGGCCGTCCCGAGCTGATCGTTGCAGAAGATACGCGCGCCGAATCGGGTGGATTCACGCTGCGTTACATTTTCGAACTGCCGGGCAAGGACGTATTTGTCATCGTCTCCATGCTGCTTCAACAGGGCCAGGATTTATTTCCTTCGCTTGCCACACGCTGGTACCTGGCCAGCCTCTTCGAGCGCGAAATTCACGACTTGTTCGGTTTGGTGCCTTCGGACCATCCGGACCTCCGCCGGCTGCCTCTGCATCAGTTCTGGCCGGCCGGCTACCACCCGCTTCGCAAAGACGCTGAGCGGCCCGAGGTGTTCGAAGACGACGGCCGTCCATTCCCGTTCCAGCACGTGCAGGGCGAGGGGACGTACCA
Source organism: Acidobacteriota bacterium (assembly GCA_003222815.1). Taxonomy (GTDB): domain Bacteria; phylum Acidobacteriota; class Terriglobia; order 20CM-2-55-15; family 20CM-2-55-15; genus 20CM-2-55-15. Next base: position 8,728 of record QHXC01000371.1, read on the forward strand.
GATCACGGTGGGGCCGGTTCATGCGGGCATCATCGAACCGGGCCACTTTCGCTTCAGTGTCGATGGCGAGACGATAGTCAACCTGGAATCCCGCCTTTTCTTTTTGCACAAGGGAATTGAAAAGCTGTTCGAATCGATGCACGTTTCGCGCGGTGTGGAGTTGGCTGAACGCGTCTCGGGTGATTCCAGCGTTGCCCATGTTCTTGCCTATTGCATGGCCGTTGAGCGGTGTGCCGGTGTCGAGGCGCCGGAGCGCGCCCGCTATCTTCGTGTGGTGCTGCAGGAACTAGAGCGTCTCTATAACCACATCGCCGATATCGGTGCCATTTGTACGGATACCGGTTTTGCCATCGCGAACGCCCATGCCATGCGGCTCCGAGAAGACGTGCTTAGGCTCAACGACCGGCTCGTCGGTCACCGGTTGCTGCGAGGAACCGTTGTGCCAGGCGGCGTGGCCATCGAAAATTTTTCAAACCATCAGATTGCCGACGCGATCAACACGGTCCAGAAGGTCCAAAACGATTTTAAAGAAGTCGTCGCGTTAGCGCTGGATAGCACGCCTGTGCTGGACCGGTTGCACACCACTGGAGTGCTTAGTAAACAAATAGTATGCGAACTTCAGGTGGTCGGGATTGCTGCGAGGGCGAGTGGTGTCGATGCGGACGCCCGGCGAGATCATCCCTATGCGGCATACAGCAAGCTGAAGTTTCAAGTTCCCGTTTTTCAGGAGGGCGACGTGTGGGCCCGCATGATGGTGCGTGTCCAGGAAACGCAGGAGAGCGTCCATCTGATTGTTCAGGCGCTGGAAGCCCTGCCTGCTGGCGAGATGCTTCAGCCCGTGACCACCCTGCCGGCTGGAGCAAGCGCCTTCGGTCTGGTCGAAGGATGGCGGGGCCCCATCTGGCATTGGGTTGCCATTGGCGAGAACGGCATGCTCGCGCGAGTGAAGATCAAAGACCCTTCATTTGCCAACTGGCCGGCTCTGAACTACGCCATCCTGCAGAACATCGTTCCCGACTTCCCGCTCTGTAACAAGAGTTTCAATCTGTCTTATGCGGGCAATGATCTGTGATTCTCAAAGATGTGGTACTCCAGACACCCGCGCTCCGTAGTAGGATAGGGTGTGCTGTCAGAGTCTGAAATGTTCCAGAGGAGACAGACACGAGGCACATGAGAACGACTGGTTTGTTACTCGTGGCGATGCTGATCGGCGTGTCGGGATTTGCTCAGAGCGCCGGTGCAATCGTCCCGTCTCCGGGGATCGACCTGTCCGGCAATTGGGCTCCTGCCGTTCACGAAGACCAGCCCGAGCGCGGTCCCGGTCCGGAGTTGGTTGATTTTCTCGGACTCCCTATCACGGAAGGGGCGCGGCAGTTTGCGCTGAGTTGGGACGCGTCCCGGCTGACGCTGCCCGAGCATCAATGCAGAGTGCACGTGGTTTCCTATATCTATCGTGGTCCGCTGAATCTGCGGATCTGGGAAGAGAAAGATCCGCAATCTCAGCGCTTGATCGCGATCCGCCAATACATCAGCACGTACGAGCAGTGGCGCACGATCTGGATGGATGACCGCCCGCACCCACCGGAAAACGCGCCGCACACGTTCATGGGTTTTTCCACCGGAAAATGGGAAGGAGACATTCTCACTGTTTACACCACTCACATCAAACAAGGTTGGATTCGGCGCAACGGTCTGCCGCAAAGCGATAAGGCTGTGCTGACTGAGCACTACATGCGGCACGGCACCTATTTGACTCACGTCGCTGCCATCAACGACCCCGTCTATTTAACGGAGCCTCTTATCAAGACGCAGACTTTCCGCTTACAGGTTCAGGCCGGCCAGAACTGGCTGTATCCCTGTGACCCCGTCGTGGAAGTCGACCGGGCGGCGGACGACGTACCGAACTACTTGCCGGGCGAGAACCCATTCCTCCACGAGTTTGCCGACAAATACCATATCCCGCTCGACGCTGCGCTAGGTGGCGCAGAGACGATGTACCCGGAATACCAAACGAAATTGAAGAACGCTGCGAAGAAGTGAGCACGAAATGAGAATGACGATTCTGAATTGCGGAGCCATCGTCGTTGTCGGAATGCTCGGCGCAATTCCGGTTGTTTGTGCCCGGCAGAATCCGGGCCGAGTCCATCAAGACCTCTCGGTGCTACCGGTGCAAGGAAACCTTTATATGATCTCCGGCGCCGGAGGAAACATTGCGGTTCAAGTGGGGTCCATGGGAGTGGCCATCGTGGATACCGGAAACGGTACGATGAGCGACGAGGTTATGGCCGCTATCCGGAAATTGTCCGACAAACCCCTGCAGTACATTATCAACACGCATTACGATCCCGATCACACCGGCGGCAATGAATCCATTCGCAAGGCCGGCGTGACAATAACCGGTGCAAACGTCACGGGCAATATCTCCGATGCCCGAGACGGCGCCCAGGTCATTGCTCACGACAATGTGCTTAACCGGATGAGCGCGCCGACCGGGATCCAACCCCCGGAGCCGGCGGGCGCCTGGCCCACTCAAACGTTCCTGAAGGGAAAAAAAGACCTCTACTTTAACGACGAAGCGATTGAAACCATTTACCAGCCCGCCGCCGCAACGGACGGGGACAGCCTGGTGTTTTTCCGCCACTCCGATGTACTGGTTGCCGGCGATGTTTTTCTCACCACGAGTTATCCCTTAATCGACGTCGAAAAGGGCGGCACCGTGCAAGGGACGATTAATGCTCTTAACCGCATTCTCGAGATCGCAGTGCCCAAGCACGAAGAGGAAGGCGGGACTTATATCATTCCCGGCCATGGCCGGATCTGCGATGAGTTCGATGTCTTGGAGTATCGAGACATGGTCGTTATCGTTCGCGACCGCGTGAAGGCGGCGGTCCGTAAGGGCATGACGCTCGAACAGGTGAAGGCCGCGCATCTGACCAGAGACTATGATGCGCGCTACGACGCAAAGAGCGCATTGGGAAGCGCGGACAAATTTATCGAAGCCGTTTATCAGAGCCTCAGTCCGCAGAAGAAGTAATGCAAATTCGAAGTAAGCCTGGCGCAACGAACGTCGAGATTACTGACAAGAAATTCAGAAATTCTTCAGAAGACCGGGGGCCTTCCGGAGGTACAATCGCGACCGGGTGTAAAGGGTTAACTTCACTTGCGGGAAGGTTGCAATGCGAACATATTTATTCCTCACTTTAGCCAGCGTTTCGCTTTTTCTCGGCAGCTCTTGCAATCGACAGCCGGAGCCGCCTAAACAGCCGGAGTACAGGGTGACGGGCACCATCAAAGACCTCATGGACTCCATGGTCGATCCCAGCGCCGACTTCCTTTGGGATTCGGTGGCCACCACGGTCAGTGCAAAAGGAATCGAAGACAAGGCTCCGCACACCGATGCAGAATGGGCCGAGGTTCGGCGCCGTGCCATTACACTGCTTGAAGCGACCAACCTGCTCCTGATGCCAGGCCGCCACGTCGCCAAACCAGGGGAAAAGGCAGATGACCCAAAGGTCGAATTGGCTCCCGAACAGATCGAGCAACTGATAAACCAGGACAGAAAGATCTGGACGGACCGGGCGCACGCGCTCCACGACTCCGCCATGGCGTCACTGAAAGCCATCGAGGCCAAAAACGCAGAGGAACTTTTGAACTCTGGTGACGGGATTGATCAGGCGTGTGAAAATTGCCACCTGGTGTACTGGTATCCCGACGAGGCGAAAAAGCTGAAAGACGTGGATAAGCAGCAACAGAAGCAGTAGACCGCCGGCTGGCGGTGTGGGGTACCGGCCGAAGCCAACCCAGAAGACCGCCGAAGGCGGTGGACCGACCGACAGGGGCCGGCCGGTTGGCCCGAATTTATGAAATGAGACGTCACGTTCTGCTACCGCTCACGGGTTACCTGTTCGCTGTCCTCTTGGCGGCGGCCGGGCAGCCCAGTCTGGCTGCTGCACAGAGCAATACCGGAACAATCAAGGGGCATATTCATCTCAGCGGAAAGCTGCCCGGTAATCCCATCATCAGGATGGGCGTCGATCCGATGTGTGCCAGGATCAACGCAGGCAAACGAATTGTCCAGGAATCCGTCGTCGCAGATATCAACGGTGGTCTGGCCAATGTCTTTGTAAAACTCCAGGGCACGTTTCCGCAGACGCCGGTCCCGGCCCAGCCTGTCACGATCGACCAGCGCGGATGTATTTACATTCCTCGCGTCGTCGGGATGCGCGTCGGTCAGATGCTTCAGATCAAGAACAGCGACGCATTCCTGCATAACGTCCACAGTCTTTCGGCAGTGAGCAGCAACTTCAATGTGGGCCAACCGACGGCAGGCCTCGTGTATTCATTTCGACCGAAGGAAGAAGAAATCATGCTGCGGCTCAAGTGTGACATCCACAGTTGGATGACCGCCTATGTCGGTGTCGTGAGCCATCCTTACTTCACCGTCAGCAGCGAAGGCGGTGTATTCCAGATTGACAAAGTGCCTGTCGGAACCTACACCATCCAGGCCTGGCACGAGCGATACGGCGTGCTTACACAGAAGGTGCGCGTCAGTGCCGGCGCGACCGTGACTGCGGACTTCACCTACGGCGGGGCCGAAAGCCGCGGGGGTAGGGCGGGAATCCGAGATCTGACTGTCCCGGCTGAACATCTCTCGACAGTGGCTATTCGTTGAGGCTTCGGCAACGGGAGGAATGGATCGTTAGGTTTGACCAATGCTCAATTCTCAATTCTCATCGGATGGGAATTGAGCATTGGGAATTGAGCATTGGTCAGATCGTTTGTTTCCTCATACGTGACCGTATTTGCGAAAAGCTGTGCTAAGTACGCCAGATGCGCCGGTTTACTTCTTGTCCTCGTATGGAGCGCCGGGCGTGGCCCCAAGAAACAGAATTTGCCCATTGGGTAGGGTGAGGTCGCGGCCGTTTGCCCGCAGCGAGCCATCCTTGGACTGATAGCCGTCGACGAGGACCTCGGTTCCCGGCTTGAGAGAGTCCCTGGTAAAGCCGCGCCTCAGCAAAGTATTTGGGGTTCCGGCTTCGATCATCCACTCGTCCACCGTGCCGTCCTGCTTTTTGACGTCGATGTGGATCCACGCATGGGGATTGATCCATTCCATCTTCGTGACCGTCCCCCGCAACTTGACCGGCTTCTTGGAGTCAAATTCCGCGGCAAATGCGTGATGGGCCAACGCCGGCACGACAGCCACAACTAGAAACAGCGCGGCTCCAGAAAGGATAACGGATAGTTTGGTTCTCATCGGATTCACCTCTCGATCTTGGCCATGTGACTTCTTCTACGGCTCACCTCTCCTGGAAACCGGCGCCAGTGACTGGTCTTTGAGGCATCGTCTCGCCGTTCTTCTCACGTTTGCGAGCCCCGGTGAGAAAGTGGACGATGTCGTAATTGTCTTCGTGACACGCATACTCGTACATTTGCTCTTCTGGGTCGATCTTGATCCAGGGAATCCTCGCCGTCCATGGCCGCGTCCAGGTGGCCGGGTCCTCGATCGTGAATTCGTAATTGACCTGGTAAGGACTGACGCGCGTAAACCGTTCGGTGATATGGAATGTGGCGGGATTGCTCCCTTGGAAGGTCACACCATCGTCTGTTCGGAAATTGGTTGTTTCGATGACGAGCGTATTGCCCTCGAAGTGGCCACGGGTGTCTCCCAACCACTGTTTCAGGTTCTTGCCGAGATGCGGGCGCCTGTCCAGGGGAATGATGCGGGAGCTGTGGATCATCTCGGGGGCGATCACCACGTATCCAGGACTCTGGAAGATGTGAAAATCATTGTTGTAGATCGTCGGCAGATACGGTGGCGAGTCGGTTCGAATGATACACTGCACGGGTAGCGAAAAATCCGTGTAGTTTTCCGGAAGGCCTGCATTGAACCGGGCGTTGGCCTCTGCACGCGCGGCTCTTGCCTTCTGCCGTTCCGGCGGCAAAGTAACCTGGGGAGGAATTCTCCCATCCGGCGGATCCACGATGAGCGACGTGCGTTTGTCCTCCGTGATCTTCAAACGGCGTGCATCCATCCAGTACTCGTTGAACGCGCGGTTGACGTCGGCTTCCGGGCCCCCATCGCGGCGGTCACGACTCAAGTTTCTCGCCGTTTCGTCCTGGAAGTCCGCGGCTTCCTCGTCCGTCAGAATGTCCTTTCCTGAAAGCTCGTTGGGGCGTTGCAGAGGCGTGCTGGTGGCATCGTTCCATACTCCCTGCAGGTCCGGGTCGCCCCACGGCGTTTTGGGCGGCGCCCAGCCTTTGGCCGCGGGCGGTGCCTTCACGGCCTTTGGCGCAGCAGTCGCCTTTTCACCGGCCTTCGCCGGTGCGGCGGACTTGGGAGCCTGGCCTGCAACCGCCGACAATGAGACAACGGCAATCGCAGCTCCCAGAATACCCATCGAAATCCAGAAACGATGACTCATCGGACGCCTCCTATGCGGGAACCATCTTAACCGCAAAACATTTTAACCTGTTATTTCGCCGGCTGCTTGCGGAAAGATCCATATAGTAGCTCTTCAGTGAATGGTACACACTTGAATTCCAAAAGTTGAACGTTCTTTTCCATCCTTCGATAGAGAGGGAAGCTGATCTTCCAGGGCCGGGTGTACACCTTCGGATCCTCGATCGTGGCTTCGTACATCAGGTGGTACGGACTGACCAGCGTGTAGCGTTCAACCACGTGGAAGGCGTCGCTATGGAAATCGCCCGCTCGATCCAACCAGCTCTCGGGGCGTTGGCTCGTCACGTCGACGACCAGCGTGTCTCCCTCCCAGTGGCCGCGCGACCAACCCATCCACGAATCCGTGGGTGCTTCTTGTTTCCAATTCATGCGGATGATGCGCGTGGCACTCGTGAACTCATACGAGACCAGGATATAAGGGCTGGACCCTTGCACAATTTGAAATGGCAAACCCATGTAGTTCGCACGGGGCACGCCCGGCATATAACACTTGAGTTCCGGATCGCCGAGGTCATGCCATTTCTTATCACTGGTGACGTCCACCATCAGCCGTTTTTCATAGTTCTCTTTCTTTTTGGCTAGCGCCCAGGCCTGGTACGGAATTTCACCGCCCTCAACGACGCTCTGCCCCGCTGGGCCCGCGCCGTATGCGCCCGTGAGTTCAGGATGCGGTCCGGGTTGCGCTTCATGGTCCTGAAGATCCAAATTCGCCGTGACGAACGCCTGCCAAATCCCGTTCAGGTCGGGATGACCGTCCGCCATACGAGGAGGCCTATAGGCAGGAAACTGTCCAACGGCCGGGGCTTGCTGACCCGCGGTCGGTATCACCGCCAGCCAAAGGAAAACGGTCACGGCGGCCGCCCCGGCAGCAATCATTACGCCGCTAAACCCATTACGCATATTAAACGTTCCTCCCGCTAGTCGCTCTGCTCGGTACCTCTGAGAGAATGCGATGGTGGTATCACGTGGGTTCTGCAGAGGTCAAGGAAAACTACCGCAAATCTGTTCTTTTGACAAAGTTTTTAGCCGCGGATTGCGCGAATTACGCGAATGGGCCGCTGCTATTATTGCGATTGGCAAAGTCAGGAATTCTTAGCGGCCCATTCGCGTAATTCGCGCAATCCGCGGCTAAAAACTTTGCAAAGAAAGGACGAACATGGTTCCGCTTCTCTTGCTATTTCTGCTGCTTTTGGTACAGCCGCTGTCCGCACAGAGTCTGGAAGAGGAAATGCGCTCGATGCGTGCCGAAATCCAGCGCTTGCGTGAAGAACTCGAGGCGGTGAAGCTGGAATTGAAAACCCGATCTGTCAGCGATGACTTACCTTTGGTCCAAGCGCAGATCCAGGAACAGGCGCAGACAAAGGTTGAGGCCAGTTCGAAGTTTCCGATGAAACTTTTCGGAACGATCGTTTCGAACACGTTCTGGAACACCCGTGAACCGAACTGGCTGGATATTCCCAACATCGCTGGAGCAAAGAAACCTGGCCTGCAGCCAGGTTCTTTCAGCTCTACCATGCGGCAGAGCCGCGTCGGCGCGATTCTCGAGGGGCCTGAAATCGGCGGCATGAGGGTCAACGGCACACTCGTGATGGACTTCTTTGGCGGCATTCCCAATTTTCAGACGGGCCAGGTCATGGGACTTCCGCGATTGCTCTACGGATATGTGCGTTTGGATGGCGAGAAGACCGCCTTTGAAGCCGGCCAGGATCACATGGTACTTGCACCGAAGAATCCAACGTCTTTAGCGGGCATGTCCTTTCCGACTCTGTATCGGTCAGGGAACCTTTATTTGAGAGCTCCTCAAATCCGTGGAGAGCGTCTTGTGGCCTCGGGAGACTTTGGTCAAATCCGGCTGGTGGGTGGAATCATGGCTCCGGTAGCCGGTGACTTCACCAATTCTTCTTACGAGTTCGTGCCGCCAAACCTGGCAGGGGAGCGATCGCGCGTTCCGGCACTACAAAGCCGTGTGTCCTGGCGGGCAACTCCAGCCGGTCCGTACGAGCAGCCGCAATGGGAGTTCGGTGTTTCCGGACATTATGGCCGCGAACGTTACTCCACCGGCACGATTCCGAGCTGGGCAACGGCGGGGGACTTCGACGCGACCTGGGGCAGGTTCGGTATTGGCGGCGAGTTTTTCGCTGGAAGGAATTTGGATGCATTCGGCGGATCGCTGGGTCAAATTGCCAAATCGCGAGGGGGGTTCATCGAGGGACGTCTTGCGGCAACTTCACGCCTGAGCTTCAACGTCGGCTCCGGGACAGATCGCCTTTTTGACAGACTGAAGTTCTCCGCTCCACTTTCGAAAAACGCATCGGTTTTTGCGAATACGATTTACCATTTCACTCCCGAATTCGGCGCTGCTTTGGAGTATCAGCGCCTCCAGACGACGCCGCTCAACAACAGCGTTCGAAAAAATGATCATTTCAACCTCACATTTGTTTATAGTTTTTGACGATGAAACGGTGGCTCGCCTTACTCTTAGTGCTTTTGGCAGTGCCGCTTCCCGCGCGGGCTGTGCCCGTGAGCGGGCATGTTCGATTTGTGGGCCGCGCTCCCGGGGTGTCGGTTCCAACCATCGTCTATGCTGAAGCGCTCGACGGTGGCCGAGTTCAGCCGGGACAGTTCAAGATGACCCAGAGCAACAAGACGTTTATGCCCCACGTGCTCGCGATACCCGTGGGTTCGACAGTCAACTTTCCGAACGACGATTTGATCTTTCACAACGTCTTCTCGCTGTCGCGTCCGAATCCGTTTGATCTGGGTCTATATCGGGCTGGAGCAGCAAAGGACCGCAGCTTCACCACCGCGGCAACGTACCGCGTCTTTTGCAATATCCATCCTCAGATGAGCGCGATCATCCTCGTGCTGCCGACCTCCTACATTGTCGAAGCCGACAACAACGGCAACTACCGCCTTGATCTTCCGGCCGGCCGATACCGCATCACGGCATGGTCGGAGCGGGCCCAGCCTTCAAGCGTTGAACTCAGTGCCGGTTCGGGCGCGCCGGCTGTGCCGGACCTGACATTGGATGAAACGCAGTTTGCAGGCGTACAACACAAGAATAAGTTCGGGCAGGATTATCCGAAGTCGGCCTACGACCCCAAAAAGAATTAGGCATTTATCGATGGTTTCTGCGATTTTTGCGAAGATTTGACAAGCCGCGGATTGCGCGGATGACGCGGATGGGCCGCAGGAAGCACGAAATCCGCGGCTCAGATTTTATTTGCAGCTAGCCCATTCGATAGACAGGAATAGGATCGGTGAAGCCTTTGACCTGGAGCGGTTCGATTTTTTGCGCCGCGACCAGGCTTTTAACGCGCTTGTAGGTGCTTGCCGCAAGTAGCGTCTCTCCAGGGCCGGCTTTCGAGCAGAGACGCGAGCACAGGTTGACGTTCGATCCGATGATGGTGTAATCGAGCCGATCCTCGCTGCCGATACTTCCAAGAATGACTTCACCGGTCACGATGCCGATGCCGAGATGTATCAGCCCAACGTCCGGACTGGAAGCATTGAATTGTTCGACTGCCGAGTGAATTTCCACGGCGCAGCGAATCGCGTTCAACTCCATGTCCTCGCCCTGGAAGATGGCGACAACTTCATCTCCCACATACTTATCAATGTCGCCGTGAAATTTTTTGACCTTCTCTGCCTGCAGACTCAGGCACGTGTTGAGAAGCTTGACGGTTTCCTCCGGCGTCCGGTGTTCCGTCATCGCCGTAAATCCGCGCATATCGGAAAAGAAGATCGTCAGGACGACCTTCTCGCCGGCAGAGACTTTCTTGTTCGTCCTGGACTGGATCATCTCGACTGTCGACAGGGATACAAACTTCTGCATGTCCGCTCGCTCGCGCAGGCCTCGCATCATCGTGTTGAACGAACTTGCGAGATCGCCGATTTCGTCGGTCGAGTGTACGTCGAGACGATAGTCAAAGTTTCCTGCGGCGACTTGCTGTGTCCCTTCCACGAGCTTCGCTACCGGTGAGGTCACGTTGCGCGCAAGCACTGCACTGGTTGCTACCCCGACAATTGCGGCGATGAGGCCCAGAATCAATAACCCGACTTGAATCCCGCGGTAGGGCGCCATCGCCCGGTCATGGGACTGCATGATTACAGCGAGCGGCCGAATCCCGCTTTCCTTTCCCAAGAGAGTCGCGACAGCTTCGTAGCTTTCATTGTCAACGCTGATGGTGCGAGGCGCCACGTCGGCGCCCACGGCCGCTTCCCAATCCGCGCGCGTTTGCCAGGGCAAATTGGCGCGCGAAAGATTCGATCCCAATACGGTCTCACCGACGATCACGATCTCGCCATTTCCGCGTTCGTGGAGTGCGCGGGCAAAATTGTCGTCCACCAGCGCACCGGCAATCACGTAACCGAACAGGGTGCCGCCGGCTTCGGCAGGCATCTTGGCCACGTGGTAAGCACCACTGCTGGTCTTGATGATCCCAACGTCGAGATCTGCAGGAACGGGCGTGAGTTCGGGAGTGTCGGTCCGCGCAACAACACGGCCGGCGGTGTCCAGCACAATGAGCAATTGCGCAACGGTATACTGCTGCTGGTAATAGGACAAGAAATCGCGGACGGTTCCAGTATCGGTGCTCAGTGAAGCTTTGAGGCCTGGGAGCGACGCTACAAGACCTGCGGTTAGCTTGAGCGTCCCGATCCGGTCTTCATCCGCTTGCTTGATGCGCGCGCGCCCCTGCTCAATGTCGCTGGCGATGCGCTGGTCCACGAACCGCTCCGCCTGATAATTCACGTATACGAGCATCGTCACGATCAAGACGATCAATAGCGAGCTCGAATACAAAAGTATCTTTCGGCGGAGCGGTGTTTTCATACGGGTTCGGCGAGAGAGCGCGGCAAAGCCATCCAAAGTCTCGGCCGCGAATGGCGCGAATTACGCGAATGGCCCCACCATCATTTACACGTGTTTCATCGCTCTTTCCTTGACGGTTTTCATGATGTCTCCGTGGACGTGAGGCATCACGCGCAACATCGTCAAAAAGTTTCCTTTTCCGAGCACCGCCAGTTTCGCCGTCCTTCGGGCGCGAACGGTGGCATTTCGCGGAGCATTCGATAACAGCGCCATCTCTCCGAAATATTCGCCTTCGGTGAGCACTCCAATCGGCTTTTCAACTCCGCCCTCCTCCTCCAACACTTCCACTTCGCCGGACTGAACGAAATAGGCAACATCGCCGCTCTCTCCCTCGCGAAAGATAATCTGACCCGGCTCGTACGTTTCGATGCTGAAGAGGCTGTGACGTTTGCGGAATCTGTAAATAGAAACGCCGGCGACGATGGCGATGGCGATGGTAACCAGCAAGGGCGCGACCGAAGCGAATAGAAACAAAGTGCCGCCCGTCGTGTTGACGATGAACTGCAGCCCCATGGCAAGCGCCAGCAGCACCAGGAACTGAGCCACAATCAATAACCACTCGGTCAGAGCGGCCGGTCCGAACCAGCCTGTATGACTCTTCGCCATCGTCCATCACCTCGCGGCCGCCAGCGTATGGGCGGGATGATCATTGCCATGGCAGTCCAGACACTTCGTTTCGCCCGAAAAAAGCGATGCCTTAAATTCATCATGAATCGGCTTCCACTTCGCCGATTCGGCGTGGCACTTAAGGCAGTCGTCATTCGGATAGGGAGAGCGCATCTTGATGGGGATATGAAATGTCCGCGTATAGTATTTGTACACGTCAATCATGCCCGACAACTTGGCTTCGACCGTACCGAACATGCCGTAAGACGTGTGGCACTGGTAACACTGGTTCGTAGGAATGTACTTATTCTGATAATGGACGGCCGCCAGGCTATGGCTATTCGGATCCTTCAAGTCATCCACGTACGACTTCATCGTCAGATGACAGGACCCGCAGAAGTCGACCTGCTCCGCCTTCTCCATCACCAGCAGCGTGCCCAGCAAAACCGTCGTGGCCGGCACAACCACGACCCCCACCGCCAGGAATACCCAGGAGACGGGTCCGGCAAGGCGGCCACGATAGCGAAGCATGCTATAGAGGACCAAACCGATTCCGAGAATCAAAACCCCCGTGAGGAACCTCCCAGCGTAATGCTCGACAGGGTCTTGCTGGAACGGCGACTCCTGCGCGTAGGCCGGCGCCGCGGCAATCACGCCAAGCAAAAGCAAGAAATGAGTGCGAAGCATGGCCCCCATCTTGTCTACTTTCGCTCTGCCTGTCAATTCGCGAAGAACAAGAAATCCCCTTTTGGAACGGGCTTTGCACAAAAAGTCACACTTGCTGGTCAAGGAGGGGGGTTCGTTTCACCCGCTGCGATAAGTTCAAAGCGAGGGGATTACCCGACGCAATCAAATGCGTATACTTCCCAGCGCGTGAGCGTATGGCTATATGCTGTCGCCGTTCCGTGGCCAGCCGTTTTCCGGAGAGCAAATTCAAGTTGTTCGAGCACAAAACGATTCTCAACCGGAACAGTAGGCCTCAAGTACACACGTATCCGCACAGAAGGCTAACGAAAGCGATGACCAAAGGCCGTCTCGAAGCGTTCAGTGATGGTGTGATTGCGATCTTGATCACGATCATGGTCCTGGAATTGAAGGTTCCCCAGGGCGCCGGCTGGGAAGCGTTACGCCCGCTGTTGCCGGTGTTCCTCTCCTATGTGCTGAGCTTCGTCTTTCTGGGCATCTATTGGAACAATCATCATCACATGCTCCACGCCGCGAGCCGGGTGAGCGGCAGAATCCTATGGGCGAACCTGCACCTGCTGTTCTGGTTGTCGCTGATTCCGTTCGTCACAGGTTGGATGGGAGAGAACCACGCCGCACCGTTGCCAACCGCGGTCTATGGGGTAGTGCTGCTCTTGGCCGGCCTCGCATATCTGATCCTTGAGAAGTCGATCATGGCGCTCGAGGGCGCCAATTCCAGGCTCGCGGCGGCAGTGGGCAAGGACACCAAGGCCAAGCTTTCGCTCGCGCTGTACGTCGTGGCGATCCCTTTGGCCTTCGGGTATCAATGGGCCGCCGACGCTGTCTATGTGTCCGTTGCGCTCATGTGGCTGGTTCCCGACAGGAGGATCGAGATGAAGCTGAATAAATGAGGGTAGCCGCAATCCGACGCAATCCGCACCTCTTAAGGCGTTCGCTCAAGAATACCAGCACAGAATAGTCAAGCAGTTCACGGTAATCCCAGACGGGGTGGTTCGTTCAACCGCCGAATAGATTCTAGCGGCAGCTTGGACGAACCACCCCGTCCGCGCCAAACAAGGTGCCTTCGGGCATTTTTCTTGATGGCGCGGCCACCCCTGCTTTGCCAAGGGGAGTTTTCGCTTCGTATAGGTTCGTCCTGAATTCCTCGACCTTCAGGAGCTCCCGCTATTCGCGGCTACTTCTCCCGCAACTGATCCAGCAGCGGAATATCTTTCGGCGCCTTTGCTGCCGGAAGCGACTTCAGGTAGGCGTAGATGTCGGTCAGTTCCTGGTCGGAGATGATCTTATCCGTGAATGCCGGCATACCGCCCGTGGGCTGGCGCACATAACGGATGACCGCCTGTACGTTCAGAGCTGTTGCGGCGATTCGCGCTCCATCTCTTCCGCCTTGACCGCCGGTTCCGTGGCAGTAATAGCAGTTCTGCTTTTCGAAAAGACGCTTGCCGTTGGCCACGTTCCCGGTGGGAGCCGCTTGGCCCGCGGCAAGCGCTGGGAGAGCCAGCGCCGCGGCCGCAGTAAGAATACACAGTGAGAATTTATTCATATCTTCATCCTTAGCGGGGCTGCATGACCACATCGATAAGAGCCGGTTCGCCGTGCTTCACCACTTCAATGGCCTTCTTGATTGCCGGTC
>QHXC01000055.1 GCA_003222815.1 Acidobacteriota bacterium
ACACGATTGAGGTCTCCTCCGATCACGGTCGTAAAGTTTGGGCCGGTGATTGGATTAATTGGAATTCCTTTGTACAGAATGAGCTCGAGGTCGACACGGTTTGTCGTCGGAAAGGGCTTCAGTGCGCGAGCGACGACGCCACTTCCTGGCGTATTCGTTCCATAGAGCAAATCCACAATCGCGGGAATCTCCGGTGCGACGACCTCCGTCTGCCGATACTGAATGTCATCGGCAGGGTACGTGGAATTCCATTTGTCGCGCGTCTTCAGCGGGCTGAACAACTCGTTGACGAGTGGGTTGCCTAGTCTCGAGACCTGAACCAGCGGACCAGAAGTGTCAGGCGCCGCTCCATCGGTGCGCAAAACTTCCATCGTGGGACGCATCGCGTTTGCCCAAATGCCGATGACGGCGGCCGGATCTGCCGGACTGCTCGGACGTTGTCCGGTTGAAGTCAGCATCTCGATCGGAACTTGGAGGCAGATGCTGTGGTTGCTGAAGCCTGCAATGGTGTCACGGCCGGTTGGATCACCAAATGCTCCCAGTGGTCGAAGCTCAAGGCGATCGAAAACTGCACCGAGATCAATGAAGAACGGATCGTCACGCGGCCCGGCGAATACTTTGATCCCGCCAGGAAGGTCGTACACTGCCCTCGAGGCAAGATTGGCTTCGTAGTTCGGCGTCGCGCCCGGCCCAATGTTGTAAGGAGGAACCACAAGGTTTCCACCCAGAACCGTCGACCGTATGGACTGGCCGAAGGGCGTCAGACGACCCTTTGCGGACATCGTAACGGCATACGTCTGCTTAATGTTGAAGTCCGGATCATTCAACGTGCGGATGATCGCGTCACCGCCGGCGCTGCCGTCTGGACCTGCGCCCGGATTTCCGAGATGCGCCAGGAAGGTATTGTTATTCGCGATTGAGGTCTTGAAGCGAAACTCAAAACTGACGTCCGCAACGCCATCCCCGGTGTTGTCCACATAAATGTTGTAGGCGACGTTCGGATCGAAATTGAAAAATCCCGGCCCGCTTGCGGGAGTTTCCATCGGAATGTAATTGGCGATGATGGTCACCGTGTCTGGCCGGTCAGGACTCACAAACGCGTATAGGTCGGTGTTATCGGCCAGCGGATCCTGACTGATCAGGGGCGCTTCCCGATGGCTCGAAGCAGATACGGAACGGAACTCCGTAATCAAGGGCGCGGTCACAACCAATGCAAGGACCGCGATAAGGAACATCTTTCGTAACATCTATTTCACTCGCTCCTTTCTGATGAAGTACAAGCCGGACAAACAGGCCGGTACGATGAACGCCAGCGCAATTACGATCCGAGCCGGCTGAAACCCGCTGGACGGGACGCTTCCGTACGGCGCGATTCGCACCGATGCGGAAACCATTGCCGGCGCTCTCGAAAGCAGATCTGCTGAAGTTCCCCATCGGATGGGCTGCAACCGGCGGGGGTAGAACCAGAAGCGTTAGGAGAATCGTGATGCGTAGCCGCGTCTTCATTCAACAACGACTACGATCAGAGTATGGACACCGGATGGAGAGTTTTATCGCCGAATTGAGCTCTCTTCCTCAGTACAGGTCGAAGATGCGCTGAATTTCTCGCAGCTCCTGTGTCCTCGTGAGAGCAAGCATCATGAGAATCCGCGCGTGAGTCGGCAGCATCCGCTGGATGGCGACAACGGGAAACGCCTCCTTGACCTGGCCTGGGGACGCCACATGGTCGCCGGAGGGAAAAGTTGCAGCGACGATGACGCCTCGCTTTTGCAGACCTTCATAGTAGAGGCGTTCAACCGGGTCAAATCCAGTCGTGGCGACGATCACGGCCCGGGCATCCGTTTTCCCGCCTCCCTCCGACCCCGCATACGAATATTGCACGTCCACACGCGGCAGGGCCGTGAAGTCTCGGACGTCAACCTCCGACATGACGGTGTGCCGGCGAGTCGGCGCGTAGAAAAACTCTGGCCCGTGGGTCGCCACGACACCGATCATCCCCATTTCGTCAGAAGAAAAGCCGCCTGTGCGCGCATAGACCTTCTGAGCATCGCGCGCGCAAAGGATTCGGTCGTCCATCACCACCATCACGCCTTTGCCTCGCGCCTGTGGGGATGCTGCGACTCGAATGGCGGACAGGAGATTGATCGGCCCGTCCGGGCTGATGCCGGTAGCAGGCCTCTGCGCGCCCACGACGACAACGGGCCGGTCAAATTTCACCGTCAAGTGCAAAAAGAATGCAGTTTCTTCCAATCGCGATGTCCCGTGGGTCACGACAACTCCCGCGAGGTCCGTCCGCTTCTCAAACGCCGCATTAATGCGCCGGGCGAGTTGCAGCCACTGTTCCGGCGTGATGTTGGGGCTCGGAATATTGGAAAACTGCTCGGTCTCGATCTGCGCGTATTTCCGGACCTCAGGGACGGATCCTAAGACCTCATTGATCGTCTTCCGGATGTCGTACCCACCGAGTGTTCCCGGTTCGCCTTGCTCCCCGGCAATCGTGCCACCCGTCGCTATAACCAGGACGCGCGGCAAATCCGACTGACCACTGGCGAGCGTTGCTGCAGAAACATTAAAGAGAATGAAGTAGAGGGCCAGCCCGGAAACCTTCGATTTTGTCAGCATCGTTCCACCATGGAGTCTGGAATTTGTACCGTACCTATGGGCAAATTCTAATATTATCGCCTCGCAATCGTCTAAACACTTTCGTGGAGGTGCCATGAAAATCCGCCAACGCTTCTAAAACCACTCCTCCTCCTCTTCTTCATCCCCGGTCTTGAGGCCCGCCCAGAACTTCTCCATAAGCGCGCCAATGCCCCCGCCGAGCCAGTACCATTGAAGCGTACCCATGACGTAGATAACGGTGAACGTAACGAGGACCAGACCCGGCGGGTTGATTCCCATGCGGTCTAAAACGGAGAACAAGCCAAGAATCGCAAACGTCGCTGCCGTATCAAAGATCGTCATGAGACGCCAGAAATCGGATCGATTGAATAAAAACGGCCCAAACGCCGTGTCCGTTCCTTGCAGCCGCACATGGGCCTGTAAATCGAAGTATGAAAAAACAAGGAACCCCGTCACCAGCAGGAGGTGGGATATTCCCGATGCCAGGGCGACGCGCTTCCAGTAGGTGCGTTCGTCCATAGCGAAGGTGTTGAACCAGGTGAGCAGATGATACACGCCGAACACCAGCAACGGCGGCATCAGGAAGGAAGCCAGGGTGAAGACCATCAGAGATTTCGGATTGCGGATTTCGGATTTCGGATTTGGAGAAGCATGTTGCTGATTTCGGATTTACTCCACTACCGCTTCGGCTTCGATCTCGACCAGCATGGCCGGCGAGATCAGGCGTTTCACCTCAATCATAGCGGTTGCCGGACGAATCTCGCCGAAGAATTCGCCATGGGCACGACCCACGTTTTCCCAATCATCAATATCGACCACATAGGAGTGGAGAAATCTGCAATTTCCATTTCCAACTTGCGATGCGGATTTTCCAATGACTGATTTGCGATAACTCTGGCTCTGGAGTCCCACTTTTTTGATATCCTCACAGCCATGCTTCGAATCCTTTTGATATCAGCAGCCATACTTGTGCTTACGACTGCTTTCCCCGCCCCGCAGCGCAGACTCCAGGATTTCTTCAGGAGCTTCACTGCGGAGTGGGTCCGTTGCAATCCCAACCTGGCCACGTCGAGCCGGTATTTCACGGGCTCGGAACAGGAACGGATCGAGCGGCTGTTAACGCCAGTGACCACCGCATGGCGGCGAGACCGGATTCGCCTCGCACGGGAAGGTCTGACAGCACTGCGAAAGTTCGATCGCAGCCGCATGACGGAAACCGAACGGGTTTCCGCCGACTTGATGGAATGGCAACTGGATACGGTTGTGCGCGAAGAGCCGTTCCTGGACTTCAACTTCCCGTTTGACCAGTGCGGCGGTGTAAACGTCGATCTGGTGTACACGCTCACTGTCGGTCACCCGTTGCTCAATGAGAACGATGCATCGAATTACCTCGCGCGGCTCAGTCAGGTGAGCGCACGCATTGAAGAGGCCGTCACTGAATCGCGGCGCCTGGCGGAGAAAGGAATGTTTCCTCCGAAGTTCATCCTTCAAGCGACAATCGCGCAGATGAAGCAGTTCATCGTTTCGTCACCGGTACTAAACCCATTCGTTACTGCATTCGCCGAGCGGATGCGCGGGATGAAATCCATCCCGGATGCAAAACGCGAACAGTTTCGAGCGGAAGCTGAGAAGATCGTCCGAACGCAGGTCTACCCGGCCTGGCAGAAAGCCATCACCCTTCTTGAACCTCTCGTCAACTGCGCTACG
>QHXC01000056.1 GCA_003222815.1 Acidobacteriota bacterium
TTACCTTGTTCTGCTTTTCATACAGTGCTCCCTGAAGGAAATAGACCTGCTCTTCCTCAGGAAAACGTTGTATTGCGGTATTCAGGACGTTTTGGGCGTCGCCGTACTTTTTGGCGCGTTGATAAATATTGGTCATTGCGGAAAGAACGTCGAGGTCCTCCTTATTATTCCCCTTAGACATTCTCTGCAGTGCCCGAATGCCTTCGTCCACGCGGCCTTTTTCGGCGATCAGGTCGGCATGTATCATCTGAAGCTGGCGATTATCGGGCGTTTCGGCCAACACTTGTTCGGAGTGCTGGAGTGCCTTGTCCAGATTCCTTCCGGTTCGATGTGTCTCAATGATCATGAGATCGAACCGTCCATCCTTGGTAAGGGCCTTGAGTTCGGTCAACTCACGGATCGCTTCAGTGTAGTTACCAAGTAGCCCGTTGAATATCGCCTGATGCGTCATGAAGAGCTGGCGGTTTTGTTTCTCGCCCTCGCTGTACCGCGCACTCGGCTTTTCGGTTTTCTTGAGCAGGTCGTTCGTGCGCTTCAGCGCATTTTCGAGGAGGCCTTCGTCGCGGTCCAACAACACGAAGTTGAACTGAACTTCAACACTATCCGGAAAGGCCTTTGCGGCCTTCTCGAGGTTCTGCCGGGCAAGATCGTACTTCATCTGGCGACGATAGATCTGGCCCAGCCTCAGTGATGCAAGACCATCATCCGGCTCTGCCGCCGCCAGTTCCTGGTAGAGTTTGCCCGCTTCATCAAACTTATCGGCGAGAAACCAAGCCTGGGCTTGGGATTTTTTCAGTTCGAGATCGTCCGGGTCCAACTCGCTGGCGCGTTTGTAGGCATCTGCCGCCTTTTCGTACTGCTGCAGATCGGAATACGCCTGTCCCAAAAGTTCGAGTGCCGCATCCGAGTCGGGCCGCTGCTTGATGAACTTTTCCAGCATTCCTGCGGCTTCCTCCTTGTTCCCCGCATCGAGTTGCAGTTTGGCCAGGGCGACTACGCCTTCTTCAGATCCCGGCTCAACCCCCAACAACTGTTGGTAAATTTCGGTCGCTTTGCTCCGGTCACCCTTGATCTGATACAGCCTGCCCAACATCAGGAAAGCCTGCTGTTCGGAGGGATCGATGCGAAGAATTTCCTCGAATTCGTGGATGGCGCTGTTGATCGTGTCTGCACTGGGTGGCTGCTGGGCGTTCGCCCTCCCGATCAGCTGGACGTAGATGCTGCTGAGGAGCTTGTGGGCCTCAATGTTGTCGGGGCTTGCTCGGATCGCCTTTTCCGCGGTCTCGACGGCGTCTCGAAAGCGGTTGTTTTTGAGATAGCTTTCGGCCATCTCGGAGTAGATCATGGAATTGTTCGGGTCCAACTCCAGAGCCTTCTTGTACTCATCAATCGCCTGGCTCGCTTGCCCCTGTTCATCCAGGATTCGTGCCTTCGAGAAATGGTAATAGGCTTCGGCCCGAGCGTTCGTTTGCGCCTGCGTAGCCTGAGCGAAACCGATCGTCACGAAGGCCAGCATGAGCAACAAAACGAATAAACATTTGTTCATAAGACCATCTTTCCAAGCGCCGGACCCGCCCGCGCGGCTCGCACGCCATGACGAATTAGAACTTTTGCCCATTATACATTAGGGGCTAATGTTTAAAGTGTCTTAAACCCGTGAAAATCATTGCGATCAAGTGCTCCTCGGCGGCCTGAATCACCTCGGCGTCCCGCACGGAACCACCGGGTTGGATGATCGCCGTGACGCCCGCTTTGGCTGCTTCATCAACGCCATCGCGGAAAGGAAAAAAGGCGTCGGAGGCCAGGACTGTCCCTTTGGCTGTGGGATGCGCTTTCTGAACACTCAGTTTTACAGAATCCACCCGGCTCATCTGACCCGCGCCTACGCCCACCGTCCGCCCATCCCTGGCAAGCACGATGGCGTTGGACTTGACATGCTTTGCGACTTTCCATGCGAAATGCAGATCCCGTTGTTCCTCATCCGTGGGCCGCCGGGTCGTTACGATACGTGATTCCTCGCCGAGCAACGCCTCGTCCACTTCCTGGAGCAGAATTCCACCGGTCACACGCTTCATTTCGTAGCGCGCCCAGTCTCTAACGCTCTCGCCGAAAACTGCGGTCAGCACCCGAAGATTTTTCTTCGACGAGAAAATCGAGAGTGCCTCCGGCTGATAGCCCGGAGCAATGATCGCTTCGACGAAGAGCTTTGCAAGTTCGGTAGCAGTATCTCGATCAACAAGACCGTTCAAGGCGATAATCGAGCCAAAAGCCGCCGCACTATCCGTTTCGTACGCCTTTAAATATGCTTCCCGAAGGGATTGACCGATGGCGGCTCCCGATGGGTTTGTGTGTTTGATAATGCAGCAAGCTGGGTTCTGGAATTCTCGAATCAGATTCCAGGCCGCTTCCAGATCGACAATGTTGTTGTACGACAGGTCCTTGCCCTGAAGCTGCTTTGCAGCCGTCAGCCCATGCGCCGGCTGGCCGCCCCATTTATAGAAGGAGGCGCGCTGGTGCGGATTTTCGCCGTACCGCAGATCCGAGATTTTCACGAAGTCCATGAAGACGTTTGGCGGCAAATGGCTCTCCTCACCCACTTGCGAAAGGTACTGCGCAATCTGACCATCGTATCTTGCCGTGCACACAAAGGCTTTAAGTGAAAGCTCGAATAACGATTGACGGTCCATAATGCCGTTGCCCGTCTTTAGGGCTTGCAGAACGGGCATGTAATCATCCGGCGAGGTCACGACTGCCACGTCCTGGAAGTTTTTTGCTGCCGCCCGGATCAGGGTGGGCCCGCCGATATCGATATTTTCTATAACTTCGTCCAGGTGGACGCCCGGTTTTCGCGTCGTCTCAACGAATGGGTAGAGATTGACGCAAACGAGATCGATCAGCGGGATTTTGTTCTGAGCGGCCTGCTCCATGTGCTCCGAATTCTCCCGGATAGCGAGCAGGCCGCCCGCAATTCGGGGATGGAGTGTCTTGACTCGTCCGTCTAGGATTTCCGGAAAGCCCGTCAGATTCGAGACCTCGCGAACTGGAACACCAGCGGAGGTCAGAAGGCGTGACGTTCCGCCGGTCGAAATGACTTCGGCCCCAAGGTCCGCCAGACCGCGTGCAAATTCCACAACGCCCGTCTTGTCGAACACGCTGATGAGCGCACGCTGGATTCGTTTCACCTTGATATTCCTAACGGAGATCGCCGTTTACGGTCTTCCAGATGTGGAACCAGACATTCGCCACATCTGTAACAGCGTGCGAAAAGGCGATGGAGGCAATTCCAAACTGCGGCGACAGTTCGATCGCATTCGTCCGGTCAGGTAGTTCGGAGGAGCGGCGCAGCCGGCTGAAGAGCCGCTCACGCTCTTCGGCGCGAACCCGCAGGAACTCTGTCAAATTACCCTCGCGTATTAAGTCGTGATAGCCGTAGAAAACGACCGCGAATTCATTAACTTGCGAAGCCACCATGGAATCCAGTCGAGGATCATTCAATATGGCGGCAGCGCACCCCGCATCACGTATTGCGGCGACTGCCGCGGCCAGATCGCCACTCTTTTTCAACAACTCGGCAATGGCGGTTTTTGTAGCATCCTCCACAGACCGTTGCTTGCACGGCTGAAGCAACACTTTTTCGAAATCCTTCAGAAGGGTGCTCAGGCTTTTGGGCAAAGGCCTCTGCGCATCTCGAAAGATCTTCGCGTACGCCGATTCAGGCCAGGCGCCCAATTGCGCGGGAAAAAGCAGAACGGATGTCAACAGTAGCACCGCGGTTCGCACTTGCCGCAATTGTAAATCAAATTGGCGTGTGCTGAAATAACCCTTAATTCCACCGAGTGAGGACAGGCTTGGAAGCACTAAGGCAGATTCCCCCCGTGAATGATGTATTGTGTTCCGAAGAGCTCTCGGAATTTCGCGACATCCTCGGCCAACCGTTCGTGGGATCGATCCTCAACGAGGTTCTTTCCGATGCACGGCGTGAGCTGGAGCAATCGAAATCCATGATACCGCGCTCCGAGCTGACCTCCAGAATCGCAGGAGAGCTTGCCTGGCGCCTTCGAGACTTCCTCAGACCATCATTGCGACGTGTCATCAATGCCTCCGGCGTTGTTCTCCATACCAATTTGGGCCGGGCGCCGCTGCCGGAGGCGGCTCTGGACCATCTTCGTGAAGTCTCGATCGGATATTCCAATCTCGAGTTCGACCTTCAAGACGGCTCGCGCGGAAAACGGGACGTGCATGTTGAACGCACTCTTCAGCAGCTACTCGGCTGCGAAGCCGCTATCGTCGTGAATAACAATGCTGCGGCCGTTTTGGTCGTG
>QHXC01000057.1 GCA_003222815.1 Acidobacteriota bacterium
TTTGAACTTCTGAATGTTCTCCGGCTTCACCTGCATGTGGGCCAGTTCCTGGTCCTTTTGCAAGGTTAACTTGACGGGTCTGCCCGCCATTTTGGCGATGTAGGCCACCCAGGGATAAAACTTCTCGGATGCTTGTCTCACTCCGCCGAAGGTGCCGCCGTTCCACTTGTTAATGAATCGGACATTCGCCACATCGGTGCCGAGGCCTCTGGCTATAAGAGCTCGTGCCGGATAGATGGCCTGACCCATACCCCACACTGTCACTTTGTCGCCGTCCCACCTGGCGACGCTGCCGCAAGGTTGCAATGGAGCGACTACGCCTCCTGTGTAGTAATACGTAAACTCCTTGATGATGTCCGCTTCTCGAAACCCCTTCTCGACATCACCATATTGGGCAATCGAAGCCGTGGCATTCCCGGCTCTTTGTCCTCGTGCTTGTCCTCCTTGTCCTCGTTGTCCTCCTCCTGCTCCAGTTCCTGGGTCTTCTGCGTCTCTTGGTGCTCTTCCTCGACTCAGGTCTGGAGCATTCGGCGACATGATCTGCGCGAGAGTCGATGCGAAAGGAAGGACCTCGTACTCGACTTCGATCGCCTCCACGGCATCCTCGGCAAGATCCTCGGTCTCCGCAGCAACGATGGCAACGACGTCACCCTGGAAGAAGAGTTCTGGGGGCAAGGGATAGGTCTTCGGGGCTTTCTCGGGTGTAAGTATGTATGCGACGCCCGGCATCTTCTCCGCCTTCGAAGCATTCAACCTCCGAACTCTGGCGTGGGGATGAGGGCTGGTGAGGAGCTTCGCAAACAGCATATTCGGAAACCAAACTCTGGTGGCATACTCGGCCTTGCCTGTAAAACGCGGTATCGCGACTTCCGGCATCGGCGGATTCGGCTTTCCAACCACATTGAGATTCTCTGGAGGGTAGCCCTGCCACTTCTTGGTTACGATCTTGTCATCACCTTCAACCAGCGTATCGCCCGGCAGATGTCCACCGCCAGTTGAGAAGTTCCGCACCATAGGTTGATTGACGATAATCGCGGAATGCGGATGGGGCTCGATTTTCCTCTTCGGGGTCTTCGGTTTTTGACTCATGTTTTTACTCGCTTCGCCCATTCTTGAGGCTGCGCGCTATCGCGCTTGCGCTTCGCGTCGGGCTTGCATTGATTGATGCTTCGCCCTATCGGGCTCGCGCTTCGCGCGCAGCCGCTCATGCGATCTCCGCCTCTCCACGCAACACGGCACCGGTATCCATGACCGTGCGTACGATCGCTGAATAGGCTGCGCATCGGCAGATATGTCCGGCCAATGCGGACTTGACTTGATCCTCGGACGGATTGAGGTTCTTATCCAACAAAGCCTTCGCCGTCACGGACCAACCCGCTGTGCAGAAACCACAGTCGGCGGCCACGTACAAGTACCCGATCTTCTGCAATGGGTGCAGGTTCTTCTCGTCGCCCAATCCTTCGATCGTAAAGATTTTCTTTCCTGCAGCTTCCATTGCCAATGTATGGCAGGAGTAGAATGGCGTCCCATCGATCAGTACACTGCATGCGCCACAACTAGCCCGATTGCAGCTTCTGGTCGTTCCCGTCAGACCCAATTTGACCGCAATGACTTCCCACAATGTTGTTCTGGCTTCATATTCCGCGACGAGAGGCCTTCCGTTGATGATGAAGGTGGCTTTTTCCTTCGTCATCGGCGTTGGCAACGCCAAAGGAGATGCGACCGCAGCAAAGACGGCTTCCCCTCCAAGAGCCGTCAGGGCAATGCCCGATCCAGCAGCCTTTAGGAAATTCCTACGAGAATAATTCATCTTCAAGCCTCCTGGACACGGTCCCCGCGAGGAGTGTGGTGAGGTTATTTATTGCAAATCGTAAGATATCGCGCACATTAGCAAGATTTAACGCCGCGTGTCAACGATTGTGCCGAAACGTAATTCGCGGCCAAAAAAACTAGGTTCGATTCATCTGCAGATCTTCAAAGCGGACTACCTGAAGACCACACTCGGCCGCAAACTTCACGACTTCTTCGTCGTTCGCGTAAAGGACGCTGGCGCCATAAACTTTAGCAATGGCCACGATCTGCCGATCGAACTTCAGAATGTTCTTCGTGACGTTCTCTCTCAATAGTTGCGCAAGTTCGAACGCCGCTTTGTCATCGAATGGGCGAATCTGAAAACATGCACATTGCCTGATGTGTTCGACGTAGGCCTGACCCGCCCGTGGATGATGTGTCAACACCTGGGCCAAGGCAGGCGTGGGGATTATGACCTTCGCTCTCTCGCCGTCGAGATTATTGATTAAGTTTGCTACCAATGCCGGTCCGTTCTGAATCGAAGAGTGCGCATGCTTGTCCAAGAATACGTTCAGGAAGGATGCATCGACCGCTACCGTTTTCCTCACAGCTCCAGCTCCTCTAATTCAGAAAGAGCTCTAGCAAGCGTCTTGTCTTCTAACGGCACGAACTCTTCGATGAAGAATCGCTGAAGCTCCCAACCGGTAACCTCATGTCGGACCCAATTCGCAGTTCCGAAGGCTCTGATGGGTGGACCATACAAATACGACTCGAGCCTCCTCGCCATTTGAACGCTCGTCGTACACCTATGAAGCGTTCCTTCTTCGCGGAGATGCACGGAGACGGTCTCATCTTCGCCGCCGACATGAATCACTTCGCCGTCCACATAATCTGGCTGATTTATCGGACTCATCTCTTGCATAGGTCTCATTATGCAGAAAATGCGGGATCGCCTGTAGAGGTTGACATCATTCATGGGCGAAGGTAACTTTGGAGCGTCAAACACGAGTTTGAATCTTGGATCCGACGCATTGGAGGTTTCTCCGTGAGAAATCAATGGATGAAAAAAATTTTTCGGGTTGTGCCGCCGGCTGTCGGCCTTTTACTGCTTTCCGTCCCGATGTTCGCGCACCACGGAACTAATATCTCGTATGATCAGAAAAACCCCGTGACTTTGAAGGGAGTCATGACGGACTTCAACTATAAAAATCCCCATCCTCAACTTTTCTTCGATGTCACTGACGCGTCGGGCCAGGTGACGCATTGGGCTGGAGAAGTCGCTCCAACTCCTTTCACTCTGAGCCAGAATGGCTGGGGCAAAGCGCGCTC
The DNA here is from genome assembly GCA_003222815.1 of Acidobacteriota bacterium. Classification (GTDB taxonomy): domain Bacteria; phylum Acidobacteriota; class Terriglobia; order 20CM-2-55-15; family 20CM-2-55-15; genus 20CM-2-55-15. The sequence continues at coordinate 3,121 of QHXC01000057.1, forward strand.
TCTGGAAGCACTGAAGGCGGGAACTAAAATCACGATCACCCTTGGCCCTTCCAGGGCCGGGACGCCTATCGGGGTTGTCATGAAAATCTTCAATGAGAAGGGCGAAGAAATATTGGACCAAAGAGCAGGAGAGCAGTAAGGCGTGGGGGAACCGGCTGACGCCGATTCAAAGAGGCCGCCGAAGGCGGCGTACCAACTACCGCCGGCCGGTGGGCCCGACGCTAATCAGGAGTTTGCAAATGCGACACTGTATTGTGGGTTCAATCATTGTTGCCGCTTCAATTCTGGTATTCGCGTTGTTCAGCTTTGCCCAGGTTGCGTCGCAGTCCGGCGCAAAGAAGGTTACCAACTGGGGTGGCCAGGCAGAAGGACCGGCGCCCAGGCTGCCGCCGATCAATCCCAACGAGAAAGTCGATCCACACGATCTTTCCGGTCTTTGGAGACCTACGGGTAGCCGCATGATGACGGATTGGGACAAAGTCCCTCCCAGGACTCCGTGGGGTGAGCAGGTCTTCCAAAGCAGGGTCACCGGCCGCCCAGGACCACAAAAGAAAGCTGTGGAGCCCGCCAAAGGAAACGATCCCATCATGACGTGCAACCCAAAAGGAATCCCTCGCCTTCTCTTTTATACCGGCGGACAGGCGGCGTTCTTTCACGTTCCCGACCAGATTCTAATGGAGTTCCAGAGTCAGGGAGCTACCCGTCACATTTGGATGGATGGGCGAGAACTTCCAAAGAATCCGGATGGCCGATGGATGGGATATTCGGTTGGCCGTTGGGAAGGGGACACGCTCGTTATCGACACAACAGGCTTTGACGACCGGGCGTGGCTCGATCAATGGGGTAACGTCTACAGCGGTGACATGCATTTTGAGGAACGTTGGCG
>QHXC01000058.1 GCA_003222815.1 Acidobacteriota bacterium
GAGGCTCGCTGGAAACGACGATCATCCGCCGTGGCGTAAAACTCGATAATCTCATCCAGATTGCGCACAACGTCGAAATCGGCGAACACACTGTGATCGCTGCACAAACCGGGATTTCGGGCAGTTCGAAGCTGGGTCCGCAATGCATCATTGGCGGCCAGGTCGGAATTGGTGAGCACGCCCACCTCGACCACGACACCATCATCGGCGGTCAGGGCGGCGTGTTGAATGGGAAACACGTTCGCGAACGTGAGGTGTTATGGGGAACCCCAGTGCGTCCACTCAAAGAGTTTCTCCTTCAGCAGGCGTACCTCGCCCGCCTGGCCAGGAAGAAGTCTGAATAAATGCGGGCTAAAAGCCCGCGTTCACCATAAAAATTTGTGCCGCCCATGACTAGTAAGTACAATGCCGCATGAAAGAAGAGGAGGTTGGGAGGCATGAGTAAGATCAGGACGGTTCAGCAACACATACTCGACGAAGAGCGGTTGTACCCAGGCGCGACGGGGGATTTCACAGCTCTCCTCACCAGCCTGATCGTCGCGGCAAAGATCATTTCCCGTGAAGTCAACAAAGCGGGTCTTGTGAAGATTCTCGGCGAAACGGATAATGTGAATGTTCATGGCGAAATCGTGATGAAGCTCGACGAATTCGCCCAACATACGATCTGCCTCGCCATGGGTCACAGCGGTCACTTGTGCGTGATGGCATCGGAAGAATCCGAAAACATCATCCCGATTCCTGACGGTAGCAAAAGAGGTAACTACGTTCTTATGTTCGACCCGCTTGATGGGTCATCGAATATCGATGTTAACGCCAGCATTGGGACAATTTTCTCCATCCATCGCAAAATAACCAACGCCCGTGACGGCTCTCTTGAAGACTGCCTTCAGAAAGGATCTCGTCAGGCGGCGGCGGGCTACTTCATCTATGGCTCAAGCACGGTGATGGTTTACACGACCGGCCATGGTGTGCATGGATTTACGCTCGATCCGAGTCTCGGCGAATTCCTCCTGTCGCATGAAAATATCACGACACCGGCGAGAGGCAAGATTTACAGCATCAACGAAGGAAATGTCAGCCAGTGGGATCCGGGTACCCGGCGTTACATCGATTATTTGAAAGAAAACTGCAAGGACCACGGCCATCCCTACTCGCTCCGTTACATCGGTTCACTCGTCGCCGACTTTCACCGGAATCTGCTTAAGGGGGGAATCTTTCTCTATCCCGGTCCGAAGGGCAAACTGCGGCTACTTTACGAAGCCGCCCCGCTTGCGATGGTGGTTGAGCAGGCTGGAGGTGCAGCATCCACTGGTACCGAACGCATCCTAGACGTCCAGCCAACGTCACTGCATCAAAAAGTGCCTCTGATCATCGGCAGCCGCGATGATGTCGCGGAATATAACCAGTTCTATGTGGACGCAACGGCCTCGGCCGCGGATTAGGGATAGAGGACGCCCGCTCCGGCCGCAAGAATCGCCAGCGCACTCCCAACTGCACACAGTGCGCAAGGCTATTAGTCTGAAACGACCAGGTTGCTCAGCACTTCGTCGACGGTGGTGAGGCCTTCCGCCATCAAGATCATGGCGTATTCCTTGAGCGTCTTCATACCGCTTTGCCGGGCCAAATCGCGGATCTCGTCGGTCTTTGCGCCGGAAGCGGCGGCGCGTTTCAAATCGTCGTTCATGACGAGAAGTTCGAAAATACCAACGCGTCCCTTTTTCCCGGTGTGGTTGCATTGGTCACAGCCTTCCCCTTTATAGAAAGGCGGAGCATTTTCCGGGGTGTAACCGAAGTAGCCCAATGTGACTTCGTCGACCTGGGTTTGAACTTTGCAGTTCTGGCAAAGGCGTCGCGCAAGCCGCTGGGCGATGATGCCGATTGTGGAGTTCGCCATCAGAAATGGTTCAACTCCCATTTCCTGAAGTCTGGTAAAAGCGCTGGGGGCATCGTTCGTATGAAGAGTCGTAAATACGAGGTGACCGGTGAGCGCGGCTTCGACTGCAATTTTGGCGGTTTCCGTGTCGCGGGTTTCGCCGACGAGAATCACATCGGGATCCTGCCGGAGAAAGGCGCGAAGGATGCGGGCAAAGTCGAGGCCGATGTCCGCGTGGGTCTGGACCTGGCACAGACCGGCGAGGTCGTATTCAACGGGATCCTCCGCCGTGGAAATATTGATTTCCGGCGAATTGATCTCGTTAAGCGAACTGTACAGCGTGGTGGTCTTACCGGAGCCCGTCGGACCCGTAACATAAATAATTCCATACGGCTGGCTGATCATCCATCGCAGCTTCTCGACAGTGGGAGGATGGACGATGCTCTTGTCTAACGGGAGCAGTGCTCCGCTCTTGTCCAGAATACGCATGACGATCTTTTCACCGAACTTTGCAGGCACAGTCGAAACACGGAAGTCGATAATACGATCCTCAAACTTGATTGAGATCCGCCCGTCTTGCGGCAAACGGCGTTCGGCGATGTCCAGCCTCGAAAGAATCTTATAGCGGGACGCAAGCGGAAGCTGGATCTTCTTGGAAAGAACGTTTTCGATGTACAACACACCGTCGATGCGGAGGCGCAGTACAACACCCTTTTCCTGAGGTTCCAGGTGAATGTCGCTCGCGCCCTTTTTGATGGCCAGGGCGAGAATATTGTTTGCGAGACGTACGACGGGCGCGTCTTCCGATGCGGTGGTCAGGTCCGTTGCTGACGGTCTTTCTTTTTCTTCTTCCTCGGCCTGGACCTCCATTCCACTGAGGATTTCCGCCTGCAAATCTTCCAGACTTTGCATCGGGACTTCCGGCCCCTTCCTTCTCTCCTCCTTTCGCCGATCGTCTTCCTTCCTTCTGTCTTGCTCTCTTTTCTCATGACTGATACCCATCAGGTCCGGATAGACAGTTTCCATGAACTTCCTGAAATCGTCATCCGTACAGACCTGCGGCTCGATAACAGCGCCTTTGATGTAGCGGCGCACGTCATCGAATGCGACGAGATTCGAAGGGTTCACCATCGCCAGTGTGACCGAGTTGTTCACGTACGCGATAGGCACTACTTTATGAAGCAGGCAGAGCTGCTGGGGCAGCAATCCAATGATGCGTGGGTCGAACTTGCCCCTGAAGAGGTTGACATATTCGATACCGACCTGCTTGGTCGCATCTTCGAGCCGTTCCGCCATAATCCGGGCTAGCCCGAGCGAAATTTCGGGATGATACGTGAGGAGATTTCGAAAGTCGGCCCGAGTGAGGGTGTATACGACCGTGGGCGAAACGGTGGTCACTGTAGCCGATCGCGGCTTTCCCGTGAGCAGCGACATCTCGCCGACGGCTGCGCCTTCGGATAGATGGGTAACAAGGAAATCGATTCCTGTGGTCGGATCCTTCTTGCGAACTTCGACCAACCCCGTCTTGATGATATACATCGAAACGCCAGGAGCTCCTTCACGAACGATTACTTCGGCAGACGGGAACTCAGCGGTTTTCAGACAAGTGCCCAGCTTGGCGAGACTGTCCGGACTGAGTTCAGCGAAGAGTTTGACTTTCTTTAGGAAGAGGATAAGTTGATCGATATCATTGACTACCGTCGACATGTATTCCTTTTTCGCCCGTGATGCAGCCCTCCCCTCGCGCCCTAATGGAGATGAGAGGACGGTCTAGTTTCGGCTGGTGTCGCGCCGAAGTCAAACATCCTAGCCAACTTGGAGGAGGGGGCAGGAGTTAGCCGTCAGGGGCCAGGGGGCAGGAGTTTGTCCCTTTTCTGACCATGACCCCTATCCCTTACGGAGTTCCTGCTTCCAACCCAGGATACGGGCCGCATTCCCTTCTTTTTCGGCTTCTTCAATCCGGCCCTGGGATTGGTAGAACATGGAGAGGCTGGTGTGAGCGAGGATATCGTCTTGA